>JAFZIJ010000062.1 GCA_017554445.1 Victivallales bacterium | reverse complement strand
GACCCCTGTGAAAAGCAGACGAATCGACAGCCCCTTCTCGACCAGTTCGCTGCACAGCAAATACATGATCGCACATCCGACGGAGAAAAGACCAATCGGTATCATCACAATCGCCACCCTGACAATGCATGGTATTGTCGCCAAATTGTCGTACTGCCGTTGAACAAGTTGCATCTTCATGCTCCCGCTCCTTTCGTCTTGTCCGCGACGGCCCGCGCAAACATCATCCGCGTATTCATTTCGATTCCTCCGTTGTGAATGTTTCTATGTGCGCAACCACATGTCTATTTGCTAACATAGATAACCTCCTCGCAATTTGTCACAACACCTTTTGAGTCAAACCAGAATGTCGGAACATACTGTCGTCCCAGCCAATCGGCACGGCACACATCATAGAATTGCCAGCAATATGCCTCCATCGCGCGTTCGTCTTTCGCAAGTATTGCGTCAAGGTTCTCAACTCCTGGCCAATCCTCATTGACTCCCACCACTTGCAAACCCCAACGAGGGTACACGCTACGCGGGTCGCGTCCATCACCATTGCAATAAAGGTCTATCTTAAACGAAACTGGACGCCAACTATCTACCCAACGCTCGTACATGACGACCAACACCTCTTTGCGATTCTTGCCCACCAGCGAGTCCATTTCTTTTTGCCGTGCACAAGCACACCCCGCCAAGCATAGCATCGCCGCTCCCGCGACGGCCCGCGCAAATATCATACGCTTATCCATGCGTTCGTTCCTTTCGATTTACTCCGGCAGAGGCGGGAATGCGATGCAGAAGAATGCTGACAAAACGCACATAAAAACAAAAGAGATTATCGCATCGCGCCACTTCAACCCTACGTCTGAACGCAATCGCCAAAGTCGCAAGGCAAGCAACCCATCGTACAATAAACCCAAATAAAACATCTCGCTAATATTTGCAAGGCTCTTTGCCGGAACCATACTCTCATAAACCGCATTCCATATTGCAACAACCGCAAAAGGCACGGCAATGTCAATAATCGTCAGAGGGCAGCATTTCGGCAATTTCAACGTTCGCCGAATAATAGCGCAAATCGCATAGACAATTGGAATTGCCACTAGCGGGAAGCAAAAGCCTACAAGCATAAAAACAGTCATTCTATTGCTCCTTTCGTTTTGTCCGCGACAGCCCGCGCAAACATCATCCGCGTATTCATGGGTTCGTTCCTTTCGGCTGCATTGTTGCGGCTACTTGAATGACCAACCAAGCAACGGGGTTATCCAACCATTGTGGAAGTTCAGAAGCCCGATTTGGAAACAGGAACCATCATCCGAAAGGTTGAATCCGCCAATCTGCAAACGGGAACCGCCATCTGCTCGGTTGGCAATGCCGACTTGCAACGAACGCGCCGAACTTTGTGACGCATCCATTTTCCGGAAATGCGAATTCATCACCCCAATCTGCACAGCGCAAGATGTCTCATCAACAATGTTCCAAGCCCCGACTTGAATACCGCATCCACGCATCGCATTCAGACCGCCGACCTGAACGCCTCGCAAGTTTGTGGTCACGTTGACACCACCGACCTGAAGCCCGTAAACGTCATCCGCACATTGATAACCAGCTCCTATCTGGACACCGTATATTGACTCTGCGCATCCGCTTAGACAGCTTGCCTGTAACCCATAGACAGGACAATCTTCTCCGCTCAGCAAGCACAACGACAATCCCGCCACATTGTCGCATGGGAATGGCGGTATTGGCCTAGCCATCGTGAGGCAGACAGACACAGGGAACCAGTCGGCTGAACGCCCACCCCATGCGCAATTAGTCAACAGCACCATCGCCGCCCCTGCGACGGCCCGCGCAAACATCATCCGCGTATTCATGAGCCTGCTCCTTTCATGACTTGTTCCGCCCTGCTATTCACCAGCAACAATTTCATACTGCATGGAACACCGGCCAACATCCGAGGCTTTCACAAGGCGCTTACCTTCTGCGTCTTTTCGAAGGGCGTCAAGCGAGTCATAATGCTTGCTGGTCTTGACAAACTCGTACAACGAGCCAGCACCGTTCAGCGAGTCGCATCTGACAAAGAACGAAACATCACGTTTCCACCCATCGGCGACTTGGATGTACTCCACGGTGTCGCTGTCCGAATTGCCGTTGTCTCCCGACAACCGACCATACTCGCGAAGGATGAACCCTGCCATAGGAACGCCGGAAAGACGCTTGAGCATGTCCGCCCTTACATCAGTTGGCAGATTCGCGGATGCGACAAGAAACCTGTTGTCACGAAGCTCGTCGCCACGAACACCCGCGACCCATTTGCGATATACGGCCCTATATGTATCAGCTGAAAGTCCTCTGCATTCAAGTGTCTGCCGCAAGACATAGCTTTCGCCGCGCCCAGACGCCACCATCGCCATGGCATCATCGTCTGTGATTGTCTGATGCATAGATGCGTTCGGCAGATAATGTGCGGAATTCCCCTCGCGGATAAGCTCGCTTCGCCGTTCTTGAGGAAAGTTGGGATGAAGAAGCAGCACTGTTGTTTCGTCACCGCCGAGAGGAATCTTCTTTGACAATTCTGCAAGCGTGTCGGAAGGAACGCGCGTGTCTCTTTCGACAATCTGGTTGGCTACGGTCATCGGCACATAACGCGACAGGCTTTCAGCTACGGTCCGATGACTTATCCCTCCTGCCAGATGACGGCCAAGCCATAACAATCCCAGAAACCCCACAACCACAACCGCAAGCGCGGCAAATACGATTTTCTTCCTCATGCTCCCGCTCCTTTCGACTTGTCCGCGACGGCCCGCGCAAACATCTTGTTAAATGTTGCCATTGTGCAAGTGTTGCCAATTCCAATGTTGCCAGTTCCCAATTGGAAATTGGATTTGGTATTGGCAACATTTCCACATTGGCAACATTCTCCCCCGGCCCGCGCAAACATCATCCGCGTATTCATTTCGATTCCTCGCCATCCGTAATCTTGTCCGCCGCCTTGGTTATCCTGTAGCATTCATACTCGCCGGTGTCGAGATCCTTTTGACAGAGGAACACCGAATCGGGGAAGCGCGGCGAAACAACTGCCCGCCAACGCCTCCCTGGCACATGCTCCATCTCCCATACGCAAGTAAACGACTGGTCGAAGATGTGTATAACCGATTCGTTGCGATAGGTCGCATTCGGCTTCACCACCAACAGCCGCTCGTTCTCCCCGCGCCCGAATGCCGCCGCGCATTGCAGGATGATGCTATGCCCCGCATCGTGGCGGCAGAGGATTTGCGAGCGGAATACGGCGTCCGCAATCTGGATAGGCGAGCCCTTCCGCCCCAACTTCGGGACCGCCACGCAAACCACGTTCGTGCCAAAGCGAATCGGCGTGGACTCGTACCAAACCGCCGCATTCTCCGCCGCACGATCTCGATCTTTGTTGATGTTCCACACCCTGTCATCCGTGCCGCCACTAACCTTTGCAAGCCTCGCAATCTCGGCAGTCGTCGCGCCGTCGCACGGCACAAACGCAAACTCCT
>JAFZIJ010000061.1 GCA_017554445.1 Victivallales bacterium | reverse complement strand
ATCGGCGTCGGTATGGCCACCAACATCCCGACGCACAATCTTGGTGAAGTCATTGACGCGACCGTCGCTCTCATCGACAACCCGCGTATTTCCATCCGCGAACTGATGCGTTGGCTGCCTGGCCCCGACTTCCCGACGGGCGGCATCATCCAAGGCATCAACTCCATCATCCAACTCTATGAGACGGGCCGCGGCTCCGTCCATCTGCGCGGCAAGGCGACCGTTGAAGAATCCAACGGCAAAGAGCAGATCATCATCACGGAAATCCCCTACGCCGTCAACAAAGAAGAGATGGTCAAGAAGATCGCCGATCTCGTCAACGAGAAGCGCATCGTCGGCATCACGAACATCGCCGACATCTCCTCCTCCGAAGTCGGCATCCGCATCATCATCGATGTGAAACGCGGCGCCATGGGCTCCGTCATTCTCAATCAACTCTATTCGATGACGCCGCTGGAAACGACGCTGCCCGCCCAGTTCCTCGTCGTTGACAAAAACCGCCCGCGCACGCTCAACCTCAAGCAGATTCTTGAAGCGTATCTCGATCATCGCGAAGAAGTTATCACCCGCCGCACGAAATACGAACTGCGCATCGCCGAAGAGCGCGACCACATTGTGCAGGGCTTGCTCATCGCGCAGGCGAACATCGACGAAGTCGTCCACATCATCCGCAACTCCCCGAACCGCGACGTCGCCGCCACGACGTTGATGGAGCGTTTCCTCCTCAGCGACCGTCAGGCGAAAGCCATTCTGGACATGCGTCTCTTCCAGTTGACGGGACTGGTCGTCGAGCAGTTGCAGGCCGAACACGCCGAACTGCAACGCAAGATCGAATACTACAACAAACTGCTCTCCTCCCGTGAAGAAATCATCGGCGTCGTCCGCTCCGAACTCATCGACGTCAAGGCGAAATACGCCGATCCGCGCCGTACGCTCATCGTTCCAGGCGAATCCGAAATCAACATGGAAGATCTCATCGCCCGCGAAATCTGCGTGATTCCAATTTCCGCCTCCGGTTACATCAAACGCGTTCCGGCGGACGCCTACGACACGCAGAATCGCGGCGGCAAGGGCTTCAAAGGCATGAAGACGAAGGATGAAGACTACGTCCAGATGCTTCTGACCTGCTGCACACATGACTACATCTTCTTCTTTACAAACAAAGGACTTATGCATTGGCTCCGCGCGTTCGACATTCCGGAGGGCGCTCGCGACAGCCAAGGCAAGGCTCTCGTCAACCTCCTGCAGTTGCAGCCGGACGAAAAGGTCCGCGCCATGATCGCCAGCCCGCGCGTCGATATCGACAACGCCTATGTCGTCATGGTCACGAAGAACGGCACGATCAAGAAGACCGAGCTGAAGGCCTTCAAGAATCTCCGCCGGAAAGGCATCATCGCCATCACGTTGGATGAAGACGACGATTTGATCGACGCCAAGCTGACAGACGGCAACCAGGAGATTCTGCTTTCCGCCGCCAACGGCATGGCCTGCCGCTTCCGCGAAACGGATATCCGCCCGATGGGCCGTCAAGCCGCGGGCGTGAAAGGCATGAATCTGAAGGATTCCAGCGGCAAGCAAATTTCCACCATCGTCGCCATGGCCGTCCTCAAGGCGGACGACGAACTGCTCGTCGTGACAGCCAACGGCTTCGGCAAACGCACGCCGATCGGTGCCTCCGATCCCGCGGATGTCGCCGCCCTGCCAGCGCCGTCCGATTCGTCTGACGGCGCAGAACAACCTGAACAGGAAGAAGTTACGGAACAGGTTGAAGCCGTCGAAGCGCCAGAAAACGAAACCGCAGAAGAAGCTACCACGACATCTTCCGACAGCAGTTCCCGCAAGTACCGCCTCACCCGCCGTGGTTCGAAGGGCGTCACGTCCATCAAGTTGCGCGAAGGCGACCAAGTCGTCAGCGCCATCCAGATCGAGGCGAACTCCGAAAAGGAAATCATCCTCACATCTGTCCAAGGCCTCATGGTCCGTCTGCGTTGCGCGGACTTCAAGCTCTGCGGCCGAGCCACTTACGGTACGATTGTCATGCGCCTCAACGAGAACGACAAAGTCGCGTTCGCCGCGCTGATGGACGAACTATCCGAAGAGGAAATCGCCGCCAACAAGCAGAAGGCTCTCGAAGAGGCTGAAATGGCCGCCGTCGAAGCGGAATTCCAAGCGAAGCAGGAAGAGGCCCAACGCTCCATGGAAGGCGATGAAGACGACGAAGATGCGGAAGACGCCACGGATGAAACGCAGGAGAATGGCGAAACCGCCACGCCTGAAAACTAACCTTTTCCTTTCGTCCCGAACGTCTTGTTCATCCCTTCAGCATCAAGAAAATTTGCAGTTTGCAAATTAAAGATTACATTAATAGCAATTATTTACCGTCATCACGGTTATTTAATTAACAAACAAACAAGGAATCCAAAAATGAAGAAACTCATGCTCATCGCTCTGGCCGCCATGCTGGCCATCCCGTTCGTCGGCTGCAAGAAAGAAGAGACCATCGGCGACAAGATCGACGCCGCTGTTGACTCCGCCAAGAAAGAAGCCGACAAGGCCGCTGACGCTGTCAAAGACGCCGCCAAGGACGCCAAGAAAGAAGCTGACAAGGCCATTGACAAAGCTGCTGAAGCCGTCAAGGACGCCACGAAGTAATTTCGTTTAGCAAAGCTTCTCCAAACGCCGTTTGCGAGCATTCGTAAACGGCGTTTTTCTGTGATATCCTGGATGTTCTGGATGTTCTGGATATTCTGGATATTCTAGTTTTCTTTTATCCCTACTATCCCTTTTTATCCCTTCGTATTGCTTTAGTTTTCATTGTATTGCTTTTAGCTTCCAACTTTTGTATTTGCTTTTAGCTTCCAACTTTTGTATTTGCTTTAAGCTTTCAGCTTTTAGCTTTTAGCTTGTAATATGGCTCCTCATCGTCTTACATTAGAACAAGCCGCAGATTTCCTCCAGATGGACACCAGCGAACTGATGTCCATGGCCGTCCAAGGCGAAATTCCCTGCCAGCAGCAAGGGAAACGTTACTTTTTCGAACAGGATGCGTTGGATGCATGGTGTTCACAGAAGATCATCAAGCATTCCGTCACACGCAAGAAGAACGGCGACAAAAAGAAAAAGCCCTCCAATCCGCGTACGTCCGTTCCGGAGGAAGCGGAAGAAGAGCCCATCATCGCGGATCTCTGCATGGAGGAATTGATGGAGACGGACATGCAGGCGAAATCCATGCCGGCCGTCCTCAAGGAATTGGTCAAGATCGCAGAACGCTCCGGCTATCTCTATGACCCACAAGACCTTTATAATGAACTTCATGCGCGTGAAGAGGAAGCTTCCACGGCCATTGATTTCGGCGTTGCCATCCCCCACCCGAACCGCAAACTCCAAATCGAACTTTTCAGCGATCCCTTCATCTGCATCGCCAAATTGGAGCAACCTATTTTCTATGGTTCCTCCGCCCTCCACAACGAGAAGACGGACATTTTCTTCCTTGTCTGCTGCATGGACAGCGACCTGCATCTCAAACTGCTTCAGCGGATTTGCGTTCTTTGCGCGGAAACATCTCTCGTACAAGATCTTCGGGATGCGACCTCCCCTTCGGAAATGATGAAGATCATCACCGCCATCGACTCTGATCCCAAATCGTTCCCTAAAGACGAGACGCTCTCCTGATGATGCAGAATTCCTCCAACGACAAGCCAGTGACCATCTACACGGATGAAGCCTGCATGCGTCTGGCTCTCTCGCAGGCCAATTTGGCCGCGGAGGAAGGCGAAGTTCCCGTTGGTGCAGTCGTTCTTTGGCAAGGTCGCATCATCGCCCGCGCCCACAATCAAGTCGAACTTTTGAAAGACGCGACAGCGCATGCGGAAATCCTTGCATTGACGCAAGCTTCAGCCGCGAAAGGGGATTGGCGGCTGGACGATTGCACGCTGTTTGTGACCAAAGAACCATGTGCCATGTGCGCGGGAGCGATGGTCAACGCGCGTCTTGGCAAGCTTGTTTTCGCATGTCCGGATCCGCGCATGGGCGCCGCTGGCTCGGCCCTCAATATCACTGGTTTCAGCGGTATGCTCCATCAGGTGGAAGTCCAGTCGGGCCTATTGGAAGACGAAGCCCGCGAAATCCTCCAGTCGTTTTTCCGCCAAAGACGCCAAGACAAAAACGCCTGACAACTTGCTTTTTTTCAGGAAAGGAATATGGTAAAAAGATAATTTTATCCTTTTTTCCTATTCAATCCAGAATATCCAGAACTTCCAGAATATCCAGAACTTCCAGTTCTTGCCAGTCCTCCCCATGCCGAAAAAACTTGTCAACGAATTCTCCTGGTCCGTTTCGCGACATCAGCTTTTCATCTCTTGCCCCAAAGCCTATTACTATAATCATTACGGTTCATGGGGCGGTTGGGAGGCCGACGCGGACGAAAACACGCGTAAGCTCTACATACTGAAGAACATCCGCCCGATGGTCACATGGATCGGTTCCATCATCCATGATTTGATCAAAGACACGCTGACGGCCTACTCACGAGGCGAGGCCGTCTTCCCGTCGGCGGACGAATTGAAGGAGAGAGCCCTGCAGGCGATGCGCAACGGCTGGCGTGAATCCGTCGGACAAGTCTGGAAGCAATATCCGAAAAAGACCAATCTTTTCGAACTCTACTACGGCGACGGCAAACACGTTTCGAAAGAAGAAACAGACGCCATAAAGGAACGCGTTCTCGAATGTATTGACAATTTCGCGAATTCCGCCGTCATCAGAACAATCAAAAGCGTTCCGTTTTTGAACTGGAAGCCGATCGATACGCTCGACACATTCCAAATCGATGACCTAAAGGTCTGGTGCGCAGTCGATTTCGCCTATACGGATCCAGACGGCGTCCTCCACATCATTGATTGGAAGACTGGTTCGGAGAAAAAGGACGCGTTGCGTTTCCAGCTTGGTTGCTATGCGTTATACGCTCTTGAAAAATGGTTTACGCCCATAGAGAAAATCGCCCCGCACGGCGTTTTTCTCTATGACGGTGCACGCATGAGCGACTTTTCTGTTGACGCCGCCCTGCTCGTCTCTGTGAAAGACCAGATTCTCACTTCCGCACAGGCCATGAAGGCGAAACTGAAGGATGTCGCGAACAACATCGCGGAGGAAGAGGATTTCCCCTGCAATCCAAATGAATACAACTGCAGGAGTTGCAATTTCCGAGAAGTCTGCCCCGCCGTCAATGGTAGTCTTTGATTCCCGTGGATAAGTTCAGAGTCAATTTCACAGAAGAACAACTGAAGCGCGGCGAAGAGCTGTTGCCACAAGCGCAACTGCTTATGGGCGCGCCCGACCGTCTGACGGCGGAAGTCCATGATGGCGAACAACTTTTCACCGTTTCGCTTACCGTCAAAGACCGTCGTCTCGTTCCAGAATGTGACTGCCCTGCAGACGGTGTCTGCCCGCATCTCTGGACGGCTCTCAAACTGGCGGAAAACTCTGGAGACCTGCAATTCGCATTGAAGCATAATGTCTCCATGCGTTTTCCGACAACGACTTCCACGCCATCCAACGACAACGAACTTCAATATCAGCCGGAAAAAACGCGTCCAGCCATCCGTGTCGAAGACGAAGACCAACGCGGCCCGCAAAGCTATTCGCGGCCAATCAAAATCCAGCTGGATACGCCAAATAATGCGACACAAATCATTTTCGTTCTGCCAATAGAGCTTCAACCGCCGAAACGCGACACCATCCGTTTTGATGTCTATTGGCGGCAGACGGCCCGTCCGGGCGAGAAACCATTTCCCGCCAAACCACTGCTAATCGACGAATCATCCATCATCGATTCCAGGCCGTTGGCGATTCTCCTCCAATGTTCGATTCCACGAGACAAATCATTGCCGCCAAACGTTTATCAACTTCCGATTTCATTCTGTCAACGCTTCTTCGAATTGATAGACGGCCGCAATCTTCTCCGTTGGACATCGTCCGCCGAACAGCCCCGCAAGCTTCATGCGGTGACGGTTGATTTTTCGCATTCCATCACGTTCGACATCGATTTCATTCCACAAGCCGATCAGTCCTTCCTGCCTGTTCCAAGATTTTCAGATATCTCTCCTGATCAACTACTTGCCATCTTTCCGCCATCGTTCGTTCTGACCAAGAACAGCCTGCTTCGTTGTGATTTCAACCATGCGGAGGAGACGGCCCTCAAACTGACAACATCCCCTGCGCGACCACTTTCATTCGAACCCGCCCAACGATTCGCAAGACACTTGTCGGCGACCACATCCCTTCCGCTCGCAAATTTGCCGGAAGAACTGAAACCGCAACTGCTTACGCCACCCGTCAAAGGCCGTCTCTACATCCGAACGGCCATCTACAAATACCAAGGCCACGAACAGCTCCATGCCATTTTGTCGTTCGATTACGATTCCGTCATCGTCGATGAATTCGAATCGAAGACGAAACTCAACGCGCGTTCACCGAACGCGCTTATCATCCGCAACACCATGGCCGAAGAGGCCTTGAAGCTTCGAATGCAGGAACTTGGCTTCCGTTTCAACAACAAGGCGGGATCCGAAGAACTCGGCTGGAAGCTCCATCCGTCCAAACTAGACGACGCTGTCAAAACGCTTGTCAACGAAGATTGGTTCATCACGGCGGAAGGCAAGACCTACCGCAAACCGCAAGTGAAACAGCCTGTCATGAAATCCGGAATTGATTGGTTCGATTTAGAGGCTGAAATCGAATTCGACGGACAGTCTGTTCCTCTGCCAGATATTCTCAAAGCGCAGGCCGAAGGCAGCAATGCCGTCCGTCTCGACGATGGCACATACGGCCTTCTTCCGTTGGACTGGCTGCAGAATTTTACCGTTTTGACAGAGCTTGGCGAAAAGGCCGGTAACGCATTGCGTTTCAAGCTCGAACAGGCCGCACTTGTCGAAACGCTTCTCGAAGAGCAGAAGGTGAAATTCGACGAAGCGTTCCGCGAAAATGCCCAACATTTTCGCGACATCACACCCGTTCCGACGGATCCGCCGCCGTCGTTCCGCGCCACGCTCCGCCCCTACCAGCGGGAAGGCCTCGGCTGGTTGCTCGCCATGCATGACCTCCATCTCGGAGCCTGTCTGGCAGACGACATGGGTCTCGGCAAAACCATCCAGATTCTTGCGTTCATCGATTCGCGACATGCGCAAGGTTGCAACCATCCGACGCTGGTCGTCATTCCTAAATCACTCATTTTCAATTGGATGTCCGAATCACAGAAATTCGCGCCGCATCTGCGTGTACACATTCACGCAGGCGCTGGCCGTTCATGCGATCCACATGCCTTCGACCATGACGATATAGTCCTAACAACATACGGAACACTTCGTAACGACGCTTTGAAACTCGCGAAGATTCCGTTTGACACATGCGTCCTCGACGAATCACAGACCATCAAAAACGCCAACGCCGCCGCGGCTGAAGCCGCGCGGCTCATCAAGGCGGATTTCCGTATCGCCATGACGGGAACACCCATCGAAAATTCGCTGTCGGAACTTGCGTCACAGCTGGAGTTTCTGAATCCAGGCCTCTTTGGGAACCTTCTTGGCACGCCGACATTCGCGCCAAATGGCCAGATTCCCGCCAAGACGATTGAAAAAATCCGCAAAGCTGTCCATCCGTTCATCTTGCGCCGCACCAAACAGCAAGTCGCAACGGAATTGCCGCCCAAAACGGAACTTGTCCTCTGGTGCGAACTCGACGAAACACAACGCGCTGAATACGAAAATCTTCGGCTCTATTTCCGTCAGAAACTGCTTGCGGAGGAAGATGAAAAAGTCGCGGGACAATCAACCATGGATTCGCTGGTTGCTCTGCTTCGTCTCCGCCAGGCGGCCTGTCATCCAGGCCTGCTGGACAGCGCACGTTCATCAGACGATTCCGCCAAGCTCACGCTTGTGTTGGACAAAATCGCCGATCTGGCCCATGAGCATCATAAAGTCCTTGTGTTCTCGCAGTTTACAACATTTCTGAAAATCGTCGGAGCACGGCTTCAACAACTCAACCTCCCCTATGCCTACTTGGATGGACAAACGCCTGACCGAGAAGCGCAAGTCACGTCATTCCAGACAAATCCGGACATCGCCGCATTTCTCATCAGCCTCAAGGCGGGCGGTGTCGGCCTCAATCTCACGGCGGCCGACTATATCTTCCTGCTCGATCCATGGTGGAATCCCGCCACGGAAGCGCAGGCCATCGACCGCGCCTACCGCATCGGCCAGACGAGCCATGTCTTTGCCTGTAAAGTCATTACAAAAGACACCATCGAAGAGAAAGTCCTGCAAATGCAGCAGAACAAACGAAAACTGGCCGATTCCATTCTGGATCACGAAAACAAAGGCCTCCCCCAAAAATTCACGCTGGACGATCTGAATTTCTTGTTGTCGTGATATCTTTTCAAGGCCAAGACGGCCTTGCCACCCAAAACTTTTTAGAAAATCATCTTCTCAGCCCATATAAGTCTTGTCGAGGAGTGAGGGAGTTTTCACAATTTTCACCCTTTTTTATAAAAAATCAATGAGTTTCCAAAAGATTTCACATGGTCGTTCGTCTAATTATATGAAAAAGCAAAATCGAACATCCGCGCACCACCCGTTTGCTTTTTAGCAAACACATAGTATTATAGGTAAAAGGAAGGCCGCTTGAATGGCCTATTTTCAACCAACAAAAAGAGGAAGGTAAATCATGAGACTGCTCACCGTCTGCTGCATCGCATCGTTGGCGCTCTTCGCGCAGGGAAACAACAAAAACATCATTCCGCGTCCGCCAATCCCCCGCCCGCCGATTATCATCGAGCCCATCGTCATCAAATTGCCACCGGAAGTCCAGGCACAGCCCATTGAAGTGCGCGCCGTCGATATCCGCGCCGCCGTCAATGGTGTCCATGCGGAAACGACGATGACGCTCACGTTCTACAATCCGAATCAGCGCGTGTTGGAAGGCGAACTCTACTTCCCGCTGCCGACGGATGCGACGGTCTCCGGCTACGCACTCGACATCAACGGCCAGCTCGTTGACGGCGTGATTGTTGAAAAAGAGAAAGCGCGCGTCGTTTTTGAAGAGCTTGTGCGGCAAGGCATCGATCCGGGCCTCGTTGAACAATCCGCCGGAAACGTCTTCAAGACGCGCGTCTATCCGCTGCCAGCAGGCGGGACGCGAAAAATCCGCGTCAAATACGTCTCCAAAGTCGATATCGTAAAGGAAGGCAACGACTACGCGACCTATTACAAGCAGCCGCTCCGCTTTGAGAAGCCGTTGAATTCCTTCAAGTTGCGCATTGAAGTCGCCGCCGCGCAGAAGGCCCCGCAAGTCCGCGAAGGCAAGTTCTCCAATCTGTCTTTTAATACATGGCAGAACCTCTACGTCGCCGAAACGGAGCTGAAGGACATCGCCCTTTCAGAAGATTTGAACGTCTCCATCATGACCGCGCCATTGCAGAGCGCCGTCGCTGAAAAAGCGACGGACGGCAACTGCTATTTCGCCGTGGACGCGTTGCTCGAACCGCCTGCGGCAACTGCGAAGGAAGCGCCATCCATCGTCCTGTGGGACGCTTCCGCCTCCCGTGAAAAGACCGACCATGACGCAGAATTCGCTTTCCTTGAAAAAATCCTCCCGCAGAACCAGCAGCTGACGTTGCTCGGCTTCCGTGACAGGCCCATGCAACCCGCCGTGTTCAATTCACCGGCGGATCTCATCGCCGCCATTAAACGCATTCCATTCGACGGCGCGTCCAACATTGCCGCCGCCATCGCCGCCACGCCCGTCAACGCAAACGTCATCCTCTGCTCCGATGGCCTGGACAATTTCGGCCCGGATCTGAAAACCGTCGATATCGCGCAACGTCAGATCACCGCCATCTTCCAAGACCGCGACCAGAATATCACCAGTCTCCGCAGACTGACACAGAAGGCGGGCGGACAGGTCATCGACCTCCGTACTCTCGGCCTTGACGACGCCATCGCCACCTTCAACGCGCCCGGCCTCGCCGTCTCCACCATCTTCCTCGACGGCAAGGACATAGCCAATGAATGCCAGTCCCGTCTCGAATCCGGCAAACTCGCCGTCGCAGGCCTTCTGCCTGAAGGCGCCCACAAGCTGGATGTCATCATTAAATCCAGCGGCAAGCAACAGACATTGAACTTCAATCTGAACACGACTGACGCGCCGAAAGGCAGTCTGCTCCGCACGAACTACGGGCAGATGCTGATCGCATCGTTGATCGCGGATAATGCGGCGGAAGACACCGTCACCGCCACCGGCAAGCAGTTCGGCCTTGTGACGCCCAACACCTCCCTGCTCGTTCTGGACACGCTCGAACAGTATGTCCGCTATCGCGTCCGCCCGCCGGAAACGCTTCCGGACATGCGCAAACAATACGATGAACGCATCGCCCGCGAAGGCAAGACGGACAATCCCGAGCCCGGACAGCTCGTTCCAAATGACATGAACCATGTCAAGCAGATTTGGAACGCATTGGTCGATTGGCATAAGAAACGCGATTTCGCCGCCGTCGGTGCCACCAAAGAATTCATGGAAGCCAGTGCCGATGGCGCCGCTCCTGCGGAACGCCCTGGCATTGTACGTCGCGCCTTGAACGCAATCACCCCAACGGCACGCGCCGAACGCGCAGGAGCGCGCCCACAAGTACAACCTCTATTTTTTAATAGAGATTTGGCCGCTGCTGCACCAATGGCGATGGAGGATGGAGCGGTAGAAGTCGCCAGAGAAGAAGCCGCTCCCGCTCGCGCTCTCGCCAAACAGGCGGCAGAACCCTCCGCTCCGCCCGCCGCCCGCACCGCCATTCAGGCATGGAAGCCGTCCGCGCCGTATCTGGACGATCTCCGCAAAGCCGCCAAAGGCAAGGCTTATGAGACGTATCTCACGCTCCGCAAGACATATGGAGACGCCCCCGGTTTCTTCATGGATTGTGCGGACTTCTTCGCGACGGAATTGAAAAACAAGCTCACGGCCGTCACCGTCCTCTCCAATCTCGCGGAACTCGAACTCGAAAACCGCCAGATTCTCCGCATTCTCGGCTACAAGCTCCGCTTCTTCGGCGAACTCGAATCCGCCGAGCAGATTTTCCGTAAGGTTCTCGCCATGGCAAAGGAGGAGCCGCAGTCCTATCGCGATCTCGCACTCGTTCTGGACGAACTCGGCAAGTATCAGGAAGCCATCGACTTGCTGTTCGTCATCGTCAACAACAAGTTCAACAGCCGCTTCCCCGAAATCGAAAACATCGCGTTGAACGAAATCAACCGCATCGCTGAACGCGCGAAACGTCAGAACGTCGCCATCAAAGAGATTCCTGCGGAATTCCGCCATCTGATCGATGTTGATATCCGCGTCGTCATCAATTGGGACACGGACATGACGGACATGGATCTGTGGGTCACCGATCCGTTCAAAGAAAAGTGCATGTACAGCCACCGCTTCACCGCCACGGGCGGACGCAACTCGCCGGACTTCACGCAAGGCTATGGCCCCGAAGAGTTTATGATTCGCAATGCGAAGAAAGGCGACTATGTGATCGAAACCGACTACTACGGTTCGCACTCGCAGAAGGTCATCGGCCCCGTCACACTCTACGCGGAAGTCTTCACGAACTACGGTCGCCCCGACGAAACGCATCAGACGCTTTCCTTCCGCCTCGGCGAACGGAAGCAGGTTGTGAAGGTCGGCGTCGTCAGCCACACGGGCGAAAACCGCCCCTATCCGCACGACAAGCCTTTCCAATACCAAATCAAGAAAGGCGACACGCTTCTCACCATCGCCGCACGCGAATTGGGCGATACCAAACGCGTCAATGAAATTCTGGATCTTAATCCAGGCATTGATCCCGAACGCCTCCGCGTCGGCGCCATCATCAACCTACCAGCAACCAAATAACATGCCATTCTCCGATCCCGAAAAATACGGAAAACATCGCTTTTCGCCGCGCATCATCATCTATCCGCTGGTTCTTCTGGCCGCCGTATGGTTCATGAACAAGCAACAGAAGATCATTCAAGCGGCGAAACAGCAACAGGACAACGGACAACCGCCATTGCAGAAAATGGCGGTTGTTCCGACGACCGATTCCGGCGAGCTGAAGCCCGCCGGAATCGGCAATCCCGCAGCGGTGGAAGCGAAGCCGTTCCTCCTGCTCGTCCATCAAGGCGAATTGGATGAACAGCCATGGCTGGAGGAGCTCCGTAATGAACGCAAAGGGAAATGCAACATCGTGCTGATGAACGTGAAAGAGGACATGGGGGCGCTGGAATTCTTCAAATTGGAAACGACTCCCGCCGCCATCCTCCGCCTCGGCTCCTATGAAATCGGACGCCTGACCGGCAGTTTCGGCATCGCAGAAATCAACGTTTTTCTTGACGAAAAACTCAAGGAATAAGTCACGCTCTGCGTGACTGCTTATGGCTTAAGGCTTATGGCCTATGAGCTTATGGTGTAATATGTTAAGCGGCCTAACCCCACAACGGGATTAGGCCGCTAATTTTCTAGGTTGCTAGTCTGCTAGTTTTTTGCCCATAAGCCATTAGCCATTAGCCATAGGCCATAAGCGCCGCTGAAAGCGGCTTATTTCGCAGGCTCTTCGCCAAGCTTGAAGTTCTTGCTGTAGATGGTCTTGCCGCGGTTGCCGAAGGCATCCAGCGGCGTGATCGCGAAATGCAGATTAACCTTCTTCGGCAGTTCAGCCTGCGTGAAGACGCACTTCACAGTCTTCTCCTGCATGTCCCACGCGCGGTAGTAGTTGTCCGCAAAAACACGCATCGTGCCGAACACGCGTGTCACATCGTAGTACGTCAGTTCCGCCTGGACTTCGTAGTCGAACGTCTGTCCGCCGCTCAGAGCCGCAGGGAATGTCACCGTAACCTGCGGGATGTCCGCGCCACGACGATTCTTGCCAACTGCTTCCGTAACAGCGATTTGCGCCGCCGCATCCGCCGCGAACGCAGGCAGGTTCTTCGCGTATTCGAGCTTGCGTTTCGGATGGTAGTACGGCTTCTCCTTGCAAAGCGGCAACGGCAGCACCCAGTCTTCTCCCAACGTCTTGTCGCAGGAGAAGTCACGCTTGCCGATGGTGATCTGATCGTCGTAGATGGAGAACAGCATGCCCTGACGGCTGTTGCCGCCGCCAATGGCTTTCATCTGCAGATCAGGCTCCGTCGGACGGCAGACTTCATCACTGTTCTCACGACCGTAACGTGTTCCGACGTAACGCAATGAGGCCGTTCCGATGGATGTGAACGTATCCTGCCAAATGCCGGATTCATCCGTCAGGGGATAGTGGGAATGGCCCGTTAGCACGATGGAATTTGGGAACTTGGAGAACGTCCTTGTGGAGAAACCGCTGTCATGGCCCCACGCCCACGGCCCATAGACCGTGTCTTTCGGATGCGGATGCTGCGTGTAGAAGAACGGCAGATTCGGATCGATCTTCGACTTGTTTTCCTCCATGTACTGCTCAATCCCCCGATCCCAGCCCCAATGGCCGCCGATGAACGTGTAGCCTTTCACGACTTTCGTGTAGATGCCTTGGAACTCCTCATGGAAGCAGAGATCCCACGCGGCCTTCGGATCTTTCTTGATGGACTTCTCATAACGTGCGTCACGATCCTCTTTGGTACGCGTGCCATACGTCCATCCGTCGATGTCGTGGTTGCCGCAAACGAAAATCTTCTCGACATGGCGACCGTCCAACGTGCTTTTATCGTTCGGAAACACCTTGTACCATGCGTTGGAGAAGTTCTGCAGCTGCTGGACCTGTCCCCAATCCGCGATGTCGCCCGCCACAAGAACGGCATCTACTTTCTGTTCATCATACCATTTCAGCGTCTTCTCCCACGTTTCCGTGCTCTTCGGATCCATATAGATATGGACATCGCTCACGGCGCCGAACCGCATCAACGGCTTCTTGCCTTCCGGAACCGCCGCTTGCAGATTCATTCCGCCGACTGCCGCCATCGCCGCCGACGCGGCCATGCCTTTCAGAAAATCACGTCGATCCATTGAAAACATCGTTGTCTCCTGTGTTTTATGCCATGGGAAAAGTGAAAATCAATTCCACCAGCCCTTAATCAATCCCTTTTTCTTTTACTATACTTATCTTTGTCCCATTTTCCCAACAAAAAACAAAAATAATGCTATAGTAATGCCAATTTTCAAATCCAACCATCTTAGGAGCCTTATGAAAACATCCTTTATTTTGATTATTTTTGCGGCTTGCTCGCTTTTCGCCCAGACAGCCGTCCGCGATCTTTCCACACTAAAATGGAATAACGCCACGCCGAAGGCCACTATCATCACGCAAACGGACAAAACGTTCCAATTCGAAATTGTCGGCGATCATACATGGGACTCGGACTACGACGCCGTAACGAAGGAACTTCCTCCAAATACGGTCTTTACCTTCAGTGCCGATGTCACCGCCACCCGCACGACCGTAGCCTATCTGCAAGTCAAACTCTACAAGGATGGCAAGGAGCTGCAGCGGTTGCAGTCCAAGAAGAATTCCTTAAGAAGTAAGCATCTTTCCGTCAAGTTCGACTCGCGAGACGCGGATACCGTCCAATTTCTTCTAAGAACTTCCGCCGGAGCGGCTTACTATGGCGTGAAAGGCGTCATGGCGAATCCACAGCTTTTTGAAGGCAACGATCCAATCGCCGTTGAAAAACGGCTGGATTTCGAAGTCATCCCAAGCTACACGGTCTGCTCCATCTATCTTAACAACTTGCAATCCAAAGATGAAGGGCAGCTCAAGACGATGTTGCGCTACAAAAAGACCACGGAAACAGAATGGCATGACGCCTTGCCGCTACCGTTCATCTACAATGAGCAGCGTGCCGCCGGATCCATTGTGAAATTGGATGAGAATACATCATACGATCTCTCGTTGGATGCCGATGACAACGGCCAGAAGCGAAGCCATACGGTTCGATTCAAGACGCTGTCTGCCGATGTACCCGTCGCCAGAACCATCGTGTTGGACGAGACTTCCATCAATCAAAAGAATCTATTCACACAAAGCGGCACGGCGGACGGCTATGTCCGCTACACATGCCGTCCGGGCTTCGTCGTCACGGCGTCCCCCGATTCATTCGAGGACGCCGCCCTCACGCTGTCTGGTCTGCAATACGTCATTTTGGACAATGTCACCGTCCACGGCGGCAAACGCCATGCGGTCTCCGTCATCGGCTGCCAGAATGTCATCGTCCGCAACTGCGATCTGTCAGGCTTCGGACGCGTCGGCGAACAACGGCCTGATCTGGACGGCAAATACTTCCTCAATGGCAGAGTCGTCAACATGGACGGCGGCCTCAATATTTATGAGACAGATCGCATCCTAGTGGAAAAGAACTACATCCATGATCCGAACGGCACGACAAACAGTTGGTTCCACTCCCATCCTGCCGGCATGGAGGCCATGACCATCGGCGAAACCGCTCAGGCCACCATCCGCTTCAACGACTGCGTCGGTTCCGATCTCCGCCGCTGGAACGACGCCATCGAAGGTCACGGCAACGGTGACATCTACGGCTCAACGTTCCAAGACGCAGAGATTTACGGAAATCTGCTCACGCTTGGTTGCGATGACGGCATGGAGCTTGACGGCGGTCAGGCGAACTGCCGTTTCTTCTACAACCGTTCCGAACAACTCCTCTGCGGTGTCTCGACCGCCCCCTGCCTTGTCGGACCATCCTATATTTTCCAAAATCTATTTGCCGATCTGGGCGATGTTTACAGCATCAAAGGCGCATCCGTCAAAAATGTTTTTTCCGATTCAGGCAAAGGACAGATCTTCTTCTTCAACAACACGCTGGTCAGCGGCGGCGGATTTTCAGGCTTCGGTGGCTCCAAAGGCCGTGGGCCTGAACGTTTTCCAGGCCTCGTGAAAGGCGTCGCCTTCAACAATATCATGGTGAGAAGCGGCTATTTTTCAACGTCTTACTATCGAGACTACAACGCCAAAAGCGACTACAGCCTCTTCGACGGCAATTCCGAACGCAACCTCCAAAACATAGAAAGTTTTCAGAAGGATTTCGGTCAGGAAAAACATGCCGTCATCGGCATTCCCACGTTTACTAACGCAACCGCAGGGCTTTATGATTTGGCGGACGGCTCCGTCGGATCAAAAGCAGGCAAGCCGCTTCCAAACTTCCTGTCATCAGACAAACCGGACATCGGCGCCTTCCAATCGTCCGAAGGCTTCTCGCTGCCCTACCGTCCGTTGCCATTCATCACGGATGTGCAACAACTTTCCATACCTTATAATAATGGAGCGTACGACACGGCGTCCTTCAAACTCATCCCATCAGCGGACATGACCGCCCCGTTGCCGTTCACCATTCGCATAAACACCACGAATCCATACATATCCGTCTTGCCATCAAAGGGCGTTCTCCAACCGGACAAGCCGCTTGAATTGACTGTCTCCGTTGATAAGACAAAATTCACACATGCCCGCCTCAACCGCGCCGTCGTGCTCGTCCGTACGCCGGACGGTCTTTCCCGCCATGTGACCGTCCATGTGGATTCTCGGCCGGACGCCGCCCTGCTCGCAAAAGACCGAATCGGCGTCGTGAAAGGCAAGATTACCCAGATTGATGACAAGTGGTTGTTGTCGTTCACGTTAGAAAAAGCAGGCGACTACTATCTCCACGCCTTTTTCGACAGCTTCATTCCCGGCAACATGACGAAAGCATACGCCGATGGCGAACCGAAGAAAATCACGACTTACGGCCCGCGCGCTGCCAACCGCCCGCAATGGACATTCCTTGGCGGCAATAGCTACGGCGGCGACGGCCCCAACCGCCCGCTCCATCTGGAAGCGGGAACGCATGTCTTCACGCTTTCATACGACGGAACGCGATACGAGACGAAGCCACTGCAATGCGCCCTCGCCCTGTCACCGAATCTGCTACTATCTCCCTTCCAAATGCTTCCCTAAAGAAACTCATTTCATGCAACGTCTTCGTTTGTGCGTGGCCTTGTACAATTGCTCGGCTATCGCCAAACGCTGACGTGTCCGCGCTATCCGTTCCGCATTCGCAGAATTCTCAAAATACGCCTTGCGTTCCGCCTGCTGCTTCGCCGCCAATTCATCCAAATGCTCAAGAAAATAATCGACCTCTTCTTCAATTTCTTTGTCAGTTGGATATTTTTTCATACTCCCTCTTTTTGTTAAAACATGCTTTTTTAGCACAAAAGCAATATTTTACATCCTTTAGTTTCCTTCCAATCATTGCAGATTACTGTAAAATTTCTTTTGGGATTTTTATAAGTTTTTTCGGCACGATAACATCACGTTGTTTTTCGCAATTAAATAATGAATCAATTGAATTGGGATTATCGACCCATTCATTATATTGCTGGCTAGTCATTCCTAAAAACTCTTCCAATGTATCATCACCAGTATATTCATCGTGCCATTGATCAATATAATCATCTATTTCTTCAGGCCTTACCTTGCCTTGTTTAAGCAATTCAATAAATTTTATTTTTATCATTCTTTATGTATTTAAATAACTTTATTATAATATAACATTTAAATTGAGGTAATTTCAAAAGTCTTTGTTGATTTCAAGTTTTTTTATCCGGCGGCTTACCGGACAGCCCTATGAAGCCCTTTTAGCCGTTTTTCTTGTGAAAAACGACCGAAAGCCGCTTTTCAAGGCGCAACCGACCGTCCCT
>JAFZIJ010000060.1 GCA_017554445.1 Victivallales bacterium | reverse complement strand
TCATTGCCGGGGCGAAGCGGAAACGCTCCAATGTTCACTTCGTTTCTGGCCTGCATGAAAGGTGCGACTTCAATTGCACCCTTATCGCCATTGCCGGGGAAGAGAACATAGCCACCTATGATTTCCTTTTTCAGCGGATCGTTGATAACTGAAGCCCCGGCGCCGCGATTTTGATAGTATATGGCGTCTCGATAGCGATGCATCTGGTCTATGGCATCCTGAGGAGGATAATCCACCCCAGCCGCCGCACCATTGGCATAACGTCCCTGAATGCGATATTTCGCATCGAATAGATAAGTCACCTTGTAATGGTCATCGCCGCCAAAGGTCTTGGTCAGCCGCAAGACGATGTCAGGGCGCTCTGCCGACGCCGAACCAGGCGCAATTCTCGTTGTAGGCGCAACAGTCCCTTCTATGCCATCTGCCGAGGTTGCCTTTGACGATGAATTGTAACTAACCTCAGCGAGTTCAATGCCGGAACCGTCCCTAAACACAACCTGAGACTTTTCTCCCGTGAACAGCCTGTAAACATAATCCTTCAATGCAGTCTTCGCCTTTTCATCGACGCCTGTCAGCATGGCGACCGCATTCTTCACTCGTATGAAACACCACATCTCATAGAGCGTAGCAATGTCCTTGGATTCAAGACGCATCTTGTCTCCGCCAAGCGAATACATCATCTTGAGTATCGCCCATATCCTGTAAACGGTAGAATAACCGCTTGCCCGCTGAAGGATGAGCGATTCCTGACGCAATCCAGAAAATCGTCCAATGCCACGAAAGAAAGCATTGTGCCTGATGGACGACAGCTCCGTTTTCATTTCGCGGATTCCGGCTTTTGCCGCATCACTCACGCTGGTTTGTCGAAGAAGGTATTCCGACAACGTGGCATATTTGTCGGTGACATGCTCGACAGCCATCTTCAGAAATCTATTTTCAGGCGTGTCCTTGTCGTCAACTGTCCTCTCCGAGTAATAAAGGTGCGCTGCGTCCCGGCGATGTTCGGCATATTCGTTTTCCTGGTCCGGCGTCATCATCCGCAACTGGTCTGCACGGAGATATTCGCTCTGCTGCCGCCACTTGTTGCGCGGACGGTTCAAGATCAGCCGGCACCCCTTGACGAACTGATCCTGAAAGGATTTGAATAGACACCACCATATCATGTCTGCCGTCTGGTCTTTCGGCACGTCTTTTGCAACGGTGTCAAACGAGTGGTATGTCTCCTTCAGGAAATCCAAGGCGAGCGTCTGATGTTCTGTCTCGATCTCCCTGATCAATGCCATCCAATCCCGATGATAGTCCAGTTTCAGCGACAGTATTTCCAGCGTAAAACAGAATCGCCTCTCAATCGCCCCCTTGCGATACGAGAACGCCAAGTCGAACTTACCGATGTCATTGCCGAAGTTGAGCGTTCCCGTCAGAATATCGTTGCCGAACCGCTGCATTCGTCCGTTCATCGCGACAGAAACAAATGCCGATGTCGGTGCCACCGCGCCATTGCGAGTCTTAACGAACACGCCATAATCGGCATTGTCGAAAAAGAACGCCCGCTTTCCGAGCGGGACGCCCACGGCGTCATCTGCACTGAGAAAAAGCGGTTCGACCTGATCTGAACAGGCGTACGATGCCCAAAGTGCGTCTTCGGTTATGTTCCGCTTCGCCTCCGCATAAAGCGCATCATACGCCCCGCAGGAAATCTGCAGAACAAAATCATCATGCTCTATGCGAATGAGTGCCATATCTCGGTAGGGTCACGCGTCCCGCGTGACCGTC
>JAFZIJ010000059.1 GCA_017554445.1 Victivallales bacterium | reverse complement strand
GGGCTATCAGCTGATGATGGCCGCCGCGAAGGAATACGGCTGGAAGTTGAACTACGGCGGCATCGCGTTGATGTGGCGTGGTGGTTGCATCATCCGTTCTCGCTTCCTCGGCAAGATCAAAGAGGCGTTTGATAAAGATCTTGAACTCAAGAACTTGCTGCTTGATCCATTCTTCAAAGCCGTCATGGACGATTCGCAAGCCGCATGGCGCCGCGTCGCCGTCACCGCCATTCAGACTGGCGTGCCGATGCCGTGCATCACGGCGGCGTTGAGCTACTTCGACGGATACCGTAACGGTCGTTTGCCGCAGAACCTGTTGCAGGCGCAACGCGACTATTTCGGCGCTCATACCTATGAGCGCGTGGACAAGCCGCGTGGCGAGTTCTTCCACACGAATTGGACTGGCCACGGCGGTAGCACAACCGCCAATACATACATCGCCTGATTCGTTTTCAAGTAACGACGGCGTCCCGCCGTCGTTGGCGTTGAATGTTTCGTGTGTTTGATGTCGCAGGAACGTAGATTTCCGACGGCGGGACGCCGTCGTTACATTCGACGGCGGTGATGCCGTCGTAACTATCGTATTTTGGGATATATATGAAAAGAATCATCTATCTTCTGGCGGTGATCGTCTCAATGGCGGCCGTCTGGGCTCAGGAGAGCGGCGTCTCCGTGGTTGATTTTACACAGGGCGCCGGAACATGGCATCGCCGTGTCTGGAAAAACGGCGGCAAGGAGTTCGAACTGTCCGATTTGAGCGTACGTCCGGAAGATGCTGAAAATGTGAGCGAATGTCCTGCGGCACTGATGTTTCCGTTGAAGTTTCCGGGCGATGGCGAATTTGTGTCGCCTTTGCCCGGACCGTTGGGGGCATGGCGCATGGCGACGCATCTGGAGTTCAGCTTCCAGTTTCCGGAAAATCTGCCGGAAGGCACGATGGCGGCGATTTTCACGAAGGACAACGACCATTTGTGGCGGCAGGTCCGCCGTCCGGTCAGTTCGTTGGTGAAAAGCGGTTCCGTGAGTCGTTTCCGTGTGCCGATCAGCGGTGAAGACGCCGTGAAAACATGGGAGTGCTTTGGCCATCGCCGTCCATGGAACGCGTTGACGGTGAAGAACTTACTGGAATACGGCATCCGTTTTGAACTGGATACGGGCGTGAAGGCGGAATTTGATGGAAACATCTTTCTGACGAATGTGCGTTTGCTGTTCTTGGATGCTCCTAAGACGTTGGAAGTTCGTGATTTCGAATATGCCCCGCTGGCTCCGAACGTCGGGCGGCGCATTGAATTCAGTTTCCGGCTGAACATCTGGCCGACGGAACCCTACAATCCTGCGAAGACGAAAATCGAAGCGGTCATTACGCGGCCGGACGCAAAGGAGGACGGCACGGGAATTGAACGCATCAACGGTTTCTACTATGAAGATTTCCTCTATGATCGTGAGGAATGGGACAAGACAAAATGTCTCACGCCCTGCGGCGAGCCGTGCTTCAAAATCCGTTACTGCCCGCGAGTGGCCGGACAGCATAAAATCGCCATTCATATCACGATTGACGATAAAAAGGCGGAACTTCCTGAATTGACGTTCAATGCGACGCCGGCCTTCGAAGACTACCATGGTTTCGTCCATCGCGATCCAAACAACAATCAGTACTTTACCTACGACGACGGAACGCTTTACTGGGGGCTTGGCATGAATGTACGCAGTCCGTTCGACAACCGCTATTATGAAGTCGCTCCATATTCGCCGTGGCAGGACCAGGGGTTGTCCGTCTATGAAAAGCTGTTCAAGACGTATCGCGAACATGGCATCAACACGGCGGAAGTCTGGATGTGTTCATGGTGGTTGGCGTTGGAATGGATCAACGACGCGCCTGGTTTCCACGGCGTCGGACAGTACAACCAATATCGCGCATGGATGTTGGATTACATCCTGCGGTTGGCGGAGGAGAACGGCATCAAGCTGATCATCGTCATCAACAACCACGGCAAGTTCGGCATGACTTATGACACGGAATGGAAACGCAATCCGTACAACAAGGAGCTTGGCGGTTTTCTTGAGCGATGCGAAGAGTATTTCGCCAACGCGGAGGCGAAGCAGCTGTTCAAAAATCTGGCGGACTACATGGTCGCCAGATGGGCGGCCAGCCCAAACGTGCTGTTCTGGAAATTGTTCACGGAAGTCGATTTGACGGGCCCCGATATTTCATACTACCAGCGCGATCCGCTTATCGCGGCGTGGCATCATGAAATGGGCGGCTACTTGAAGGAAATCGACATCTACAAGCATCCGATCACGACCCATTGGATGCTCAGCTATCATCGTATCGACGCGGCGATTTCTGCTGTGCCAGAACTGGATCTTTTGACAACGGACGCCTACTACAGCGGCGGCGGAACGGCGCAGTTGATCAATCTTCTGCGCGGCAGCCGCGATTTTGGTAAGGCGAAGCAGAAGCCGTTGGTCATCACGGAATTCGGCGGCTCGTCCTACGCTGACAACATGAGCAATCTTGTGAAGCAGGTAGAAGTCGGCCTGTGGACGGGGTTCTTCAGCGAAATGGCGATTCTGCCGATGTATTGGTGGTTTGCGCTTGTAGAGGATAAAGAGCTTTATAATTATTATGATGCGATCCGCCTGTTCGGCGAAAAGGAAGACCGCCGCGGCATGATGAGCACGGCATTTGACGTACCGAATACATCCTTGCAGGCCAGTGAGTTGCGCAAAAACGACCGTCTCATGTATTGGATATTCGACAAGGCGTTTTTCTTCTCTGACATGGAGAATCTGACGATAGCCGAACAGAATGGAAAGAAGATGGTCGTCATGGCTCCGGAGCCAGGCGAATATTCCATGGAATTTTGGTCGCCGTCGAACGGAAAACTCTTGGAAACAAAGGATTTGACGGTTGCCCAAGAGGCCAAGGTGATTGAATTGGCCTTGCCTTCGTTCACCCGTAGCATCGCCGTGAAAATCATCAAGAAATAGGGCGCAAAATCAATATTGCGTTATCCCTTTCGTCGTTTTTGTCCCTTGGTGGAGGAGCAAATCATGAAGAGAGTACTCACGGTTTTGTTTATGGCATGTGCTTGCCTCATGGGGCAGCGTGCGAATATGCTTGGTGATGTGGAGGGCGTGGATAAATGGCCGCATAAAGTCAACGTAAGGACTGAATTATCAGAAGACAAGAATCTTCTGACGGTAACGTTGACAGCGAAAGATTTCCAGTTTGGCTGGTTTCAGCATAATCTGCCGCAAGTGGAAAACTATGCTGATTTCACAGGCATCTACGGTCGTTATCGGAGCCGCCAGTTCGGCAATGCGGTTTTGTATCTCCTTTTCCCGCATGAAAATGCGGAACAGGAATATTATCGTGGCGAGATAGGCGAACTCAATGAATCGGAAGGCGAATGGATGGAATTCTACATTCCGTTCGCAGAACTGAAGCCGGAGCGTAATGCGCGCATGGCGATGGTGAAACCATCGTTGCTTTCGACGGATAATCGGATTGAAATCAGCATCAACAGTCTTGTCGATGAAGAGACCGTTGTCGAATTCGATTCGCTATGTCTTCTTGGAAAGGACGAGACGAGGGCTGTGGAAGATCGATTGGCGAAACGGCAGATCGATCATTTGCTTGTGAAAGAGAGCAATTTGCCGTCAGAAGGTGTTCATCCGCGGCTTCTTCTGCATGGCGATTTTCTGAAGAAGATTCAGGCGAAGGCGACGGCTGGTGGGAATGCACAGGCGGGCTATGAAAATCTGATTCGCCATGCCAACGGCTATTTGAAGTCGTTCAAGGCGGACGATCCGTTTGGAAAAATCCTGTCGTTCGAAGCGCAGGAAGGCTTGACGGCGCATCAGAAGCGTGGCAGTTTCGAAGGCGCGCTCGTGCCCGCCGTGCGTCCAATAGAAGTCTTGGCGGCCGTCGGACTGCTGACTGGCGATGAACAATACAGCCGTCTGGCCGCCAAAGGCTTGGTGAACATGGCGCGTTCGCTGGACGTGAAATCTCCCCAGCTGAGTCTCGGATTCTATTACACGCGAACATTTTATGTCCGCGCATTGGCTTTTGGCTACGACTGGCTGTGGACGTTTTTGACGCCAGAGGAACGTCATGATGTGAAAGCGACACTACTTGGTTTGGTGACAGATATTTACGACAAGAGTTGGAAGGACGGCTGGGGCCGCCATCCATTGAATCGTGTCTGGAATTGGGATCCGGGGCTTGTAAGTTGCGCAGGGCTTGGCCTATTGGCGATGGAAGGTGAGACACGCCTGCCCGAAGCCGCCATGCTGATCGAATTTCGCCGCCATTTGCGCGACTATCTGACGTTCGGGCTCGATTTTGACGGCTGTGGCCATGAAGGGCCGGGCTATCTGGCCTACGGCATTGGCGCGGGCGTGGAGTTCGCCGAATGCCTGCGGCAACTTGGTCGTGGCGATTTGTTCACGGAAACGAACTGGCAGATCATTGCGCCGTGGATTGTGTCGGAGATGTTGCCGCATCGCGGCTTGTGGAACAATTTGTCCGACTGCGGTCATGGCCGTCTGCCCGGAAATGCCGTCTATAGCTATACTTGCGGCCGTCTGGCGGAACTGGCGCGGCAGGATCCGATGAAGGAGGGCGAACATTATCCAGTCACGGAAGATTTGTCGAACGGCCTCCAATACATGCAGCATTTCCGCGAGATGCCCGGTGAACGGAAGTTGAGCTACGGCGCGATGGCCGCTTTGATGGGCTGGGCATGGAAACATACGGATTGGGAGAATTCCGTCCAGGAATTGGCTCCCGCGGCTGCGTTGGCCTATACGTTGTTCCATGAGGACTGCGAAGCCATCGATGATCCAGGCCGAATTCTGCCGGAAGGGTTGCTGTTCAGAGGGCGCGGCCTTGTCTCATCACGTGTCGGTTACGATGATAACAGCCTGTTTCTTGCCGTCGAAGCCGGGCCGCATGCGGCCGGCCATGACCAAGGCGACAAAGCGACGTTTACTTATTATGGTTACGGACAGGACTTTTTCATCGACAGCGGTTACGGCAACGATGGCTTTCCGATGAAGAGCGGCGGCAGTTTTGCGCACAATGTCGTGCTCGTTGATGGCGAAGGGCAGCCCTGCCGTTGGCACAACAACAGCAGCGGCGAAATCACGGGATACCATTATTCAAAGGAATTCGACTGGATTCGCGCAGATGCCAAAACGGCTTGGAACGCGTCATTTACGCAATGGGTGGAACGTCCTACGGGCCGCAATATCGCCGTTGCGGAACGGCAGTTCGTCCATGTTCGTGGCGACGGAAAGGATATTCCGCCGTATCTAGTCGTTTATGACGACATCCGTAAGAACGACGACAAGCTCCATGATTTCACATGGCAATGGCATTATCAAGGCTATATGCACTTGGATACCAAGGAGAAAGGACATTGGACGCTGTCATCTGCCAATCAAAGCACGAAAGTACTGACGACGCGTCTGGATTATAAGAAAGGCAAGGCGTATTTTGATTTCACCGTTCCAAAAGACGGCGATTACAAATTCAGCGCGTTGACAGCGGCTGGCGGACAGGATCCAGGCAAGTCCGACAGCTTCGTCGTTGTCATAAATGGCGATTTGATCGCATCATGGGACACAAGCCAGTCACCGATGCTCTGCTGGACGCCTGTGTTTGATCGCGGAGAGGGAGTGCCGCGCAAATATACGTTCAAGCAAGGCGATAAAGTAACGGTGGAACTTCGTTACCGCGAGCCGGAGGCGGAACTGGCGTGCATAATGATGATGCCATTTACGGCGGAACTGCCTGTCGGATTGGATGACAGACCGGAAGGATGCGTTCTTTTGACGGCTGAACAAGCCCGTCTGGATGACGCTAACCCATTGCTGTTGGCGGATTTCAAGACGGCCAACACTTCCAAAGCGCAAGTCACGGTGTATCCTGTGATGACGCCGGACGGCGAAAACGCCATCACATGGTTTGAGACGAGCCGTAATGGCATTCATCCGAAATTGAGTCATACGGTGAAAGGCGTGAAGAATCCGAATTTCCTGATGGTCATTGTGCCGCAACAGGACGCCAATGGCCCGTTGCCGACGGTTATTAAGAAACTTGATGATGGATACTATCTTGGAGTGGAAATCCATTGGGGCGACAAGATTGATAGAATTGTTTTCCCGCCTGCTGAAAGCCGCGATGAAAACATAAGCCGTGGCTGTGGATTTATTCGGAATACAGATGGAAAAAACATTATAAAATGGAATGAGTATTAAATGAAAAGAAACTATTGCCAAATATTTGCTATTATGCTCATTTGTATGGGAACATTACACGCCAAAACGATTCGTGAATTTACATTTGATGGAACGGATTTTGAGCCACAGGGGCTGCAATTTGTCAAATATGGTGACCAGACGTCGCAAATAATGGATACGGAAGGGGCGGTCGTTAATGGACGAAAGCGCAAGCCACGTGTAATCGTCAATACGACGGAACGTAGTTGGGGCTATTTCATCTGTGACGTGCCTGCAAAAGATATTCCCGCAGGCGGAAAAATCCGCCTGACTGCATGGTTGACGACGAACAAGCCGGAATTGAGTCTTGTACGCATGTCCGAAGGCGTCCGTTTCGGCGGTTTATGTCCGAGGCTTGTCGGCAACCATGCAAATGTTCCGTACGTCCGCCATGCGGTAAGCATTGAATACACACGCCATGATGACAATGCATTCATGTCTCTGGCGGTCGGTCTGGATTATTACAGCCCGAATACGTGGCTGATTGTCGATCGCATTCTGTTCGAGCATCTTGCGGATGGCGAGGAGTCGATTGTGAAAGACGATTCCTATCCATATGAAAGCCTCAAACTGCCGATGGACATCATCGCGCAGAATACGTCAGATGTGCAGAAACGCATGCTCTCGAATGCGGAAGCATATCTTCAGCGTTTGAAAGACAATAAATTGGATGATGCGGCTGCACAATTTCAAAAACTCTTGGACGATTGGCATGGTGTGTGCGAAGGACGGCTTCCGCTTGCAGAATTGCCAAGCATTGGAGAGCGCATATCCAAGGCGTTCATCGTCTGCCAAATGAAACCTGACATGACATTGTTCGATCCAGATACGATTCTTCCGCCAGGCAATACGGAGAAATGGCAGGCTGTCGCCGCACGGAATGCTCGGGATCATGCCATCCTGTTGATTGCCAATCAGTTCAGTCTGCCTCTGTCCTTCCAGATTCGAACGGATGGCGAAACGGCGGATGCCATTATCATCAAACGGCTCCATTGGGTCAGCCGTTCGCCAGACTGTCCAGTTGAAACACAACGGGATGACATCGTGGAAGTCAGTTCCCAAAGTCTGGCCGGATTTGAAGTCGTTTTTTCCGCCAAAGATTTGAAGCCAGGAACTTACAACGGCAAAATCATCATCGCGCCGTTGGATAACAGTTATCCCGTGACGGAAATTCCATATGAATTCCAAATCATCGGCTGGCGGATGCCCAATGATCTTCCCGTGTGGACGTTTACGTTTGATTACGGTATCGCACGGGATCCTCGCATGTTGCAATTCCTGCACGAACGACGCGTCAATACATTCCATGTGACGCTCCACAAGTTGGATGATTTTTCGCAACTGCTGGACATCTTCCGCAATGTCGAAGCCGCTGGATTGAAAGCGAGCAGCCGTTTCTTCGTGGAAGTCTGGTTTGTACGTGATGCAGGCGGTTGGACGAAGCCTGAATTCACGCCATGGTTGAAACAGTTAGTCGAACACTTCCAGCAACATGGCTACGACTATGACGCATGGACGTTGCATATCTACGACGAGACGCTATGCGATGAGTTCCATCAATCCGCCAAGGCCATCCGCGACATTGATCCGAAGGTGAAAATCTACTCGGACATGATGCCGCATGATTTGGCGGAAATGGAAAAGTTCACCTCATTGGTCGATTACTGGTGTCCGCATATGTTGACGCAAGTCTCTCAGCGGGAAGCCTATGCGGAAAAGACGGCCGCCCTGCGCAAGACAGGCCTTCCGTTTCATGTCTATAACTGCGATTCATCGCCGACATTTCCGCTGAAGACCTACCGAATCGAACCATGGATGGTGTGGCTGGACGGCGATCAGGGGATCATGTTCTGGACTGCCAATGCCTGTCAAGTTCGTCCGCCGCTTGGACAACCGAACTACGGCATGTCCTATCGTCTGAACGGACAATTGCTGTCCAGTAGACGATGGGACATGTGGGCCGCCGGTTTTGAAGACTATCTCCTTCTTTGCCAAGCGAATACGATTGACGCGGCGCAGACGCGACATTTGGCGGAAAAGGTTTTTGCTTCCGTCAATGAGCCGGATTTCCCGCAAATTGTCGCTGATGTGCGCCGTGCATTGTACGCTATCATCGACGGCGAGAAGTAGCATCAAGCGTTTACGCCAATTCGGCTTCTTCTTCTTCGACCAAATCCTCTTCGCTTTCCGCGTCATCATGCGGCATGGCGATTTCGCATGTTTCGCGTCGCGCGTTGATTTCGGTTTCGATGGATTTTTGAAGTTCCAAGTCGTTTTGAATGGCGAGCTTAGTTTGCTCGCGGCCTTGTGCGATCTGGACGTCGTTCATGGCGAACCATGAGCCGCGTTTTTCAAGGATGCCCATGTCGATGGCGACATCGAGCAACGAGCCTGCGCGGGAAATGCCTTCGGCGTACATGATGTCGAATTCGCATTCCATGAAAGGCGGCGCGAGTTTGTTTTTGACGACTTTCACCTTCACGCGGCTGCCGGCGGCGACGCCGTCGGCGCCTTTGATGGGGGCGACGCGGCGGATGTCCAGACGGATGGACGCGTAGAATTTCAACGCACGACCACCCGTGGTGGTTTCAGGATTGCCGAACATCACACCGATCTTTTCACGGATTTGGTTCGTGAAAATGATGCAAGTATTTGTCTTCGCGACGATTGCGGTTAGTTTGCGGAGGGCTTGCGACATCAGGCGGGCCTGCAGGCCGACATGGCTGTCTCCCATTTCGCCTTCGATTTCCGCACGCGGAACAAGAGCTGCGACGGAATCGATGACCAACACATCAATGCCGCCGCTGCGGACAAGCGTTTCTGCGATGTTGAGGGCGTCTTCGCCGCAGTCCGGCTGGGAGACAATCAGATTGTCTGTATCGACACCGATGAGTTTGGCGTATTTGGGATCAAGAGCGTGCTCCGTATCGATGAACGCGCAGCAACCGCCTGCCTTCTGGGCGTTTGCGACAACGTGAAGGCAGACGGTCGTCTTTCCGGACGATTCGGGACCATAGATTTCGATGACGCGGCCACGCGGAAAACCGTTGCAGCCCAATGCGATGTCCAAGGCGATGGCACCGGAACTGATGACATCAACAGCCTGTTGCGGGCGGTCGCCCAACCGCATGATAGAGCCTTTGCCGAATTCTTTTTCAATTTGGCCGAGGGCGAGTTTGAGGTTGCGATCACGGGCTTCGGAGACGGAGGAGAGGGTGTTTGCTTTGACCATGGTGTGTGTCCTTTTTGTTATGGATTGATTGGTTTCGGAACTCTTCTTGATTGACAACGCGATTAAGATAAATCCGAGACCTGGACAGTTTTTTGTCCACCATGATCATAAGAGGAATTTTTTATTTGAGAAACCACGAAAAGCACGAAAGAACACGAAAATCAAACCACAGAATACACTGAATACACTGAAAAAGCCTCGCAGACGTCGGCCAATAAGCCAAGGCATTTGTATTTGCTTAAGCTTTCAGCTTTAAGCTGTTAGCTCCGTGAAACGATTGGCCTCCGTCTGCTCGGCGGTTTCATGGCGCTTCGCGAAGGCGAGTACGACATCATGTGGAAACTCATAGCTATTTTGATCAAAAATTACCACATCATGTCATTTTTCCGCGCGTAGTGCTTTTCAAAACGCCGAGTCCTAATGATGTATGAGCAGTACTTATGGTTTATGGACTTGTGAAGCGATTCCTTATTTACATAATGCACGCAATGCTTTCGCAAATGGTTCGCCAATGGGAAGAATTTGGATGTTTTGATGTTCAGGTAAGTATTTGCCGCCGTTGCCGGAGGCGACGATGTGACCGCCGCGTTCCAAAAAATCCAGAAGCTGTTTCTTCTGGAATTCGTTTTTCATAAAGTTCTTGTAGGAGGAATCCAAGCCATCGGGCATCACAATCACGTCGTAATGGTGCATCCGTCCATCATTGATTTCATGAAGGTTGAAGATTTCCACGTCAAAAGCGGCTTCATTGTCCAACGCCAGCAAATCATGGGCGGCACGTGGCCCTCTGCAAGCCAATGAAAACCATCCGATGTGCAATGGACGGTTGATTTTTGCGGGATAGAACGGAACGGGCTTGACGCCTGTTACAGCCAGCACGTAGCCCAGGGCGATGTCATGGGTTGATTCGTAGGATTCTGGATGGCAGCTACTTGCAAGAACCTTTCCTTTGCCGTATTGCCCCAGAACGACAGCCGGTGTGTCCATGTAATTAAATGGCGCCTTGCCGTAGGGGCTGACGGAGCTTTTGAAGACGGCCAGAATCTTCGCCTCCCCCATGGGAGCGGTTGGCTCCGTCGGCTTCATGATATTGCCGCCATGATAACGGATGATATGGCGTCCAGGCTTGATATCCAGCAATTTGGCACTTTCTTTATCGAAGTCGAACGCCAGATCTGCCAACTGCCCGGATGCGTTTGGAATATAGTCATACGGGAGAAGGCCGATTCTTCCTTCGCGGTTCATGGTGTTGAAACTTCCTGCGCAGACGCCGATGTAGTTGCCGCCGTTTTCGATGAATTGTTTCACTTTCTGGACGCCGTCGGGGCCCATCGCGTCGTATTGCGCCTTGCTGGAACCGCCGGGGCAGAGTAGCAGCTGCAATCCGTCCAGCTTGCCGTTGTGGATATCGCTGGCATCCAGAAAGGTCAAATCCAGTTGCGGGCAATGGGCCAGCAATCTTGCCCACTGCCATGCGCCGTTGCCACGGCAGCCTTTGTCCAGAAACAGGCCGACTTTCACCTGCGGTCCATCGTAAGCAGGCTGAGTTGTTTCAACGCTTTTTGTTGAAGCGCAGGATGTCAGTAGCGACAACGCCGCGATGCCCAAAACAGTTCCGTATAATCTTGTCTTCATGGTTTCTCCTTAATGAATGTGTGCTGATAAAGCAAATATAATAATGTATAGCAGTTGATGAGATTTTCGCGGATTTGAAGTTGATTTCATTCATGATATGTTATCATGTTTTTTTGTTATTGTTCGTTTTCCTGTTGAACAAAGTGCAGATCACGGTGCGGCATGCTCGTCTGTCTAGCGAGATTGGCGCTTATTTGTTAAATATCGAACGTAAAGAATTGAATCATGGGAGTCAAAATCGAAAAATACACGGAAACGGATGTGGCGGAGGCCATCGCGATCTGGAACGACGTCGTGAGGGACGGCGTGGCATTTCCGCAAACGGATGAACTGGACGCGGAAAGCGGCCATGCCTTTTTTGAAGGGCAGTCGTTTACAGGGATCGCCAAGGATACGGAAACGGATGCTGTTCTTGGACTCTACATCCTGCATCCCAACAATATCGGACGTTGCGGACATATCTGCAACGCCAGTTACGCCGTCTTGAAGACCTGCCGTGGACGGCATATCGGCGAACTGCTTGTGAAGGATTGCATGGCACGAGCCAAAGAGTTGGGATTCAAAATCTTGCAGTTCAACGCCGTCGTCGCGACGAATGTCGCGGCATTGAAGCTGTACGCCCGTCTGGGCTTTGTCCAACTGGGCGTCATTCCGGGCGGTTTTCTCATGAAAGACGGTCATTACGAAGACATCATCCCGCATTACCATTTGCTGTAAGAGCAAAGCATGATGGCGATCACCATCATGCCACCCATGATTGAACCAAGAGAAACTTCCAAATCAAAGGGTGGAAAAGTTTGTTTTTTTTCTTGCAGCCTTCATATTATTAGGTTAGCCCAAACGAATTGGATACGTCCATGGGACAAGAGACAATCAGGAAAACCAATCGGGAAAAGGAGACCGATCAATATGAAGAAGAAACTGAACAACAATGATATCATGAAGATGATCACCAACGAAATCGACGTGGAGAACGCCAGTTTCGACAAACAGGTGCAAATCTTCCGCACTGGCTATATTTTCCATTTGCGCTATACGCTTGGCGCGAATCCGCTTCGCCTGACGGAGCAAATGCGCTATCTGGCGTTTTCATATGCCATTCGTGACCAGATCATCTTGCGGTGGCGTCGGTGGCTGGAAACGTGTCACAACGCGAATTCCCGCGAAGTCTATTATCTATCGCTGGAATATCTGATCGGGCGTCTCATCACGAACAACATCATCAATCTCGGCCTGAAGGACGCCTGCGAGGCGGCTCTGAAGGAGCAGGGGATGAAGTGGGAGAACCTTTGCGCATGCGAAGCCGATGCAGGGCTCGGTAACGGCGGCCTAGGCCGTCTCGCCGCATGCTTCATGGATTCCATGGCGACGATGGGCTTACCGTGCTATGGATACGGCTTGCGCTACGACTTCGGCATCTTCCGTCAGCGGCTGGAAAAAGGCGAACAGTTGGAAGAGCCCGACAACTGGGTTGGCATCGGTTATCCATGGGAGGTCATGCGTTCGGAGAACCAGGTCCATGTCCAGTTCGGCGGTCGGCCGATGGTTTTGCGTGAAAACGGCCGTGAAATCTGGCGGTGGGAAGCGGATGAGCATGTGTGCGGCATTCCGTATGACATTCCTGTGGTCGGTTACGGCGGCAAAACGGTCAATACGCTTCGCCTCTGGTCCGCAAAGGCTTACAATGAAATTGACTTGGAGAACTTCAATCGCGGCGAATACGCTGGCGCCGTCATGAACAAGATGAAGGCGGAGACGTTGACGAAAGTCCTGTATCCGAACGACAACACGGAGCAGGGCAAGGAGCTTCGCTTGCGTCAGCAGTACTTCTTCGTCTCCTGCACGTTGCAGGACATCCTGCGTCGCCATGTGATTCGTGAAAACACGCTGGATACGCTGCCGGAGAAAGTCTTCATGCAATTGAACGATACGCATCCCACGCTCGTGATTCCCGAACTCATGCGTATCTTGATCGATGAGAACGAGATGGAGTGGGATGATGCATGGCGGATCACAACCGCATGCGTCGGTTACACGAACCACACGATTCTTCCGGAAGCGTTGGAGACATGGGGGCTTGATCTGATGCGGAAACTGCTGCCGCGCCATGTCCAGATCATCGGCGAAATCAACTTCCGCTTCTTGGGGCTTGTCCGTTCCATGTATCCGGGCGATACGGATCGCATCCGTCGGATGAGCGTCTTTGACGAAGATCATGGCAAAAATATCCGCATGGCGCATCTGGCGGTCATCGGCTCGAAGAAGGTCAACGGCGTCGCGAAAATCCATTCGGAGATTCTCAAACAGCATTTGTTCCGTGACTTCGCGGAGATGAATCCGGAGAAATTCACGAACATGACGAACGGCATTACGCAGCGCCGCTGGCTGTTGCTGTCCAATCCGGAATTGTCCAAACTGATTACGGAGAAAATCGGAGACGGATGGATCTGCGATTTGGCACAACTGCGTAAACTGGAAGAATTTCTTGATGACGATGCCTTCCTTGAAAAACTCGCTGCAATCAAGCTGGAAAACAAAAAGAATCTGGCGGATGTCATCAGCGAGACGACAGGCATCCGCGTCAATCCGAATTCGTTGTTCGACGTGCAAGTGAAGCGAATCCATGAATACAAACGGCAGCTGATGCTCGCCCTGTACATCATCATCCTGTACAACCGTCTGATCGACGATCCGGACTATGACATGGTTCCGCGCACGTTCATTTTCGCTGGCAAGGCGGCTCCTGGCTACGCCATCGCGAAGAAAATCATCAGCCTCATCAACCATGTCGCGGAGGCCGTGAACAGCAATTCGCGTCTGAATGAAAAGCTGAAAGTCGTCTTCCTGCCGGATTATCGCGTCTCGTTGGCGGAAAAGATCATGCCGGCCGCGGAGGTCAGCGAGCAGATTTCGCTGGCGGGAACGGAGGCTTCCGGAACGGGCAACATGAAACTGATGCTCAATGGCGCGCTGACCGTCGGCACGATGGACGGCGCCAACGTGGAGATCTACGACGAAGTCGGTGAAGAGAACATCTTCATCTTCGGCCTTCGTACGGAAGAAGTTGAAGAAACGCGTAAAAACTACCGCGCATGGGATGTCTATGACAGCGATGCGGAAATCCGCCGCGCCATCGACAACATCCGCACGAACGTGTTCAGCATGGCGGAGCCAGGCGAATACGACGGATTGGTGCATACGTTGATGGACAAAGATTTCTATCTCGTTCTCAAGGATTTGCGTTCGTATATCGACATTCAGGCGAAAGTGGATGAACTCTATCGCGACCGCAAGACGTGGTTGCGGAAGTCGCTGATCAACATCGCCCGTTCGGGCAAGTTCTCCAGCGACCGGACGATTTCGGACTACGCGAAGGAAATCTGGAATCTCAAACCTTTGATTTGAGCCGCCGATGGCGGCGCTTATGGCTTATGGCCTATGGCTTATGGCTTATGGCTTATGGCTTATGGCTTATGGCTTATGGGAAAAGCATTAGCGGGAGACTGAAAAAGCTTTTATCATATAAAAGTAAGGATTAACCTAATATGGCGACATTCATGCATAACGGCGTGACGGCGCATCGCGGCGAACCCGTCCATTATCCGGAAAACACGCTGCCCGGCTTTGCGGCCGGAGCGGTTTGCGGAGCGGATTGGGTGGAGACGGATGTCCATCTGACGAAAGACGGCGTCGCCGTTCTTTGCCATGACGCGACGACTGGGCGGACGGCGGACGCGAATCTCGTGATCGCCGAATCGACGCTGAAAGAACTGCGCGAACTGGATTTCAGCCATTCCTACAGAATGGCGCATAATCTTGATGCGGCGGCTTGTCCGCGCACGGTGATTCCGACGTTGGAAGAGGCGTTGCAGATGATTCTTTGGACGAAAAAGGCGCGTTTTTCCATCCAACTGAAGGCGGACGGCATCGCGGAGGAAGTGGCTCGCGTCGTCAGACGGGCGGGTGCCGTCGAATGGACAGGCTTCAACGAAGGGACGTTGCAGCGGCTGATCGACATTCGCAAATTTCTGCCGGAAACGTACGTTTTCTACGATGTCGGTAAGAAAGATGTGCCAGTGGAGGACTATATAGATGTATGTCGCACCAACGGCTTCCAGGAGCTGGTGATGCACCATCTGTATGTGACGGCGGAGAAATGCGCGAAGATCCGCGCGGCGGGCGTTCTGCCTGGAGCGTGGAACATCGGCGATGCGGAGAAGATGCGGCAACTGCTGGACATGGGTGTGTTCCGCATCTACGCGGATGCCCCGCTGGTCATGCTGGATGTCGTGAAAGAGAGGGAAAAGCGTTGATAATCAGACGTCAGGAGACGATTACAAATGATGCGTTCCGATCAAATCATCAGTACGGTTGGCATGATCCAGAAGGACAATCTGGACGTGCGAACCATCACCATGGGCATCAATCTGCTGGACTGCCGCCACCAGGACGTCGATGTCATGTGCCGTCGCGTCGTCAACAAGATTGAAAAGTACGCCGGTGATTTGGTGGATGTCTGTGATCAGATTGTGACGAAATACGGTGTGCCGATTGTGAACAAACGTCTGGCCGTCAGTCCGGCCGCCGACGTGGCGGCTGGCCATGACGCGGCGGGATTTGTCGCGTTGGCGAAGGCGATGGATCAGGCCGCGCGGTCGGTCGGCGTGGATTTCATCGGCGGATACAGCGCGCAGGTTCAGAAAGGCGCGAGTGCGGCGGATGACATTCTGATGGAGACACTTCCGCAGGCGTTGCTTTCGACGGGAAAAGTCTGTGCGTCCATCAATGTCGGCTCCAGCCGGGCGGGCATTAACATGACGGCAGTCGGCAAGCTTGGAAAGATCATCAAGCAGCTGGCGGAAGGCAGCCGCGAACAGGACGGTTTCGCATGTGCAAAATTGGTGGTTTTCACGAACCAGCCGGAAGACAATCCGTTCATGGCGGGAGCGTACCATGGCCATGGCGAACCGGAAGTCGTCATCAACGTCGGTGTCAGCGGCCCGGGCGTTGTTCGTAGAGCGTTGGAACGGAGGATTGAACGAGACGGAGCGGAAAATCTCGGCCTGGACGATTTGGCGGAGGAGATCAAGCAGACGAGTTGCCGCGTGACGCGGTGCGGCGAGCTGATCGGACGTGAAGTCGCCAAACGGCTGGGCATTGGTTTTGGTATTGTTGATTTATCGTTGGCACCGACGCCGAAGGTTGGCGACAGTATCGGTGAAATCCTCTATATGCTTGGATTGGATGCAATTGGAGCGCCTGGATCAACGGCGTGCATCGCGATGTTGAACGACGCCGTGAAGAAGGGCGGGGCATTTGCGTCACAATCCGTCGGCGGCTTGAGCGGCGCATTCATTCCTGTTTTGGAAGATTCCGCCTTGGCGGGAGCCGCTGAACGTGGCGAACTGAGCGTCGAGAAGCTTGAGGCGATGACATGTGTTTGCTCCGTCGGTCTGGACATGCTCGCTTTGCCGGGCGACACGCCGGCGGAGACATTGAGCGCCATGATCGCCGATGAAATGGCGATCGGCATGATCAACAAGAAGACGACGGCCGTGCGGTTTATTCCCGTGCCCGGAAAGACGGCCGGCGACCGCGTCGAATTCGGCGGCCTGTTTGGCGGCGGGACAGTCATGCCTGTACCGAACGTCGGCAAATCCGCACGTTTCATTCAATACGGCGGTCATATTCCCGCCCCGATCCACAGTTTGAACAATTAACATCCGAGATGACAGAACGGATACTATGAAATACGCGATTTTAGGTGACATACACGGAAATCTGGAAGCCCTTGAGGCTGTTTTGGAGGCATGCCGCGAGCTTGGCGTTGAAAAATACGCATGTATTGGCGATGTCGTAGGTTACAATGCGAATCCGAAGGAATGTCTGGATATTTTGAGAGGGTTGGGCGAGGATTTGGTCGGCGTCGTGAAAGGCAACCATGACGAATATGTCTCCAATGGAAAAGAGACGCTAGGCTTCAATCCTCTGGCGGCCGCCGCCGTGGAATGGACGCGCAAGCAATTGGGCCCGGCGGACATGGAATGGCTACGGACATTGCCCTACACGCTGCATTGCGCTCTGCCGCGTTTTGGTCGCTTCCAACTGGTTCATGGGACATTGGACATCCCTAGCGGCTGGGGGTACATTTTTGACCGTTTCAGCGCGGAAACCTGCTTCCAGTATCAGATTTTCGCCATCTGTTTCATGGGGCATACGCATGTGCCGTTGGCATTTGAAAAGAACGACTTGACGATTACGGGCGGTTTCTATGAAAGCGTCCAGATCGGCCAGAACAGGAAGTATCTCATCAATGTCGGAAGCGTCGGACAACCGCGCGACGGCGACCCACGGGCGGCGTTCGCGGTGTTTTCGCCTGAAGAATCGCTCGTACGGCTGTATCGCGTCGAATACGACATCGCGACGACGCAGCAGAAAATCATCGACGCGGGCTTGCCGCAACGTCTTGCAGATCGTCTCGCAGTCGGACGATAAACAATAAAAAGTAGAAAGGAGTCAACCGTGAGGTTACTGGTTATAAAACCAAGCAGCTTGGGAGACGTGGTTCACGCGTTTCCAGCGGTTGACATGCTTCGACGCCATCTTGGAAGCGAACTGGAATCGTTGACATGGGTGGTGAACGACAGTCTGGCGGGCATTCTCGGAATGTTTCCAGGCGTCGATCGGATCGTCAAATTCCCGCGTTCGCGTATCTGGCATGGAGACGCACGAAAGGCGTTTATAGAAGATCTGCGAAAGGAACAATATGACGTATCCATTGATTTTCAAGGACTTTTGCGAAGCGGACTGATGTCATGGGCAAGCCGTGCACCGCGACGAATTGGTTTTTCAACGGGACGTGAATTCTCTCCGTTGTTCTATACTGAAAAGTATGCGCCAGTGGAAAAGCATCGCCATGCCGTGGAGAAAAACGGCGATCTTGTGCGGCAGGCGTTTCCAGGCTGCGGAGAATTGCAGATTCCGGACTTGAACGTCAATCCGGAGTGGCTGGAGAAAGCGGACGAATTGCTTGCGGAATGCAATGGAGATGGTCCTGTCATGGCAGTCGGATGTTCATCCAGATGGCCGAGCAAGAACTGGCCGACGGAATTTTTCTCCGCCATATTGGATACTGTTTCAAGCATACGGGGCACTGTGCGGATATGGTTGCTGGGTGCTCCTGATGAGCGGCCTCTCTGCGAGCAGGTCGTGTCCAGTTGCAATAAGGCGAAACCGTTGAATCTGGCGGGAAAAAGCAACATGACGGGGCTTGTCGGGCTGTTGGCGAGAAGCGATGCACTGCTGACGAACGACAGTGGCCCCATGCATATCGCGGCGGCGTTGAAAAAGCCCTGCGTCGCGTTGTTTGGAGCAACGGATCCCGTGCTGACAGGTCCGTATGGGTCTGGCCTGCATGTGGTTTTTCGGAGCGGATGTCCTAAAAGTCCATGTTTCAAGAAACAATGTCCTTTGCAAGGGGTCAAATGCAATAATTGGACGGACGCAGAAACGGTGGCGAAGGCGTTGCTTGCCGCGTTGGAAAAAACTGAAAGTCCGCAACATTCATGAAATGTGGCATTTGGAAAAGAGACCGGAATAAAAAGGAGAACAAGATGGCTTATCGGAAATTATTGGTTATAGCGGGTGCCATGATGCTGCTGGGCATTGGCGCGCATGCTCAACTGGGCATGAAACTTGAGTCCGAGCAAAGTTGCTATCTTCGCTATGAACGCGTGAAACTACGGTTGACCGTGCGCAACTACAGCGGCAACACGCTTGTTTTCGGCGGGGCTGACTCGACTGAACGCGGGAAGTTGACGTTTGTCGTCCGCCGCCAGTCCGGCCAGATGGTCAAATGCCTTGATGTTACCGCCAATCCCATGCAGGACATCATTCTCGCTCCTGGCCTGAACCGCGAGCTTATTCTGGACATCAACACGCTGTTCGACATGCAACGGCCGGATGTCTATAAGATCGAGGCTCGAATCGAGCATCATCGGTTGCCGCACGTTTGTGCGTCGGAGCCGATTCTCGTTGAAGTGAAGGAAGGGAACGTCATCAAGGAGAAGGTCATCGGCCTGCCGATGAAAAAGGAGACGGACCAGATCCGCAATGTGAAGGTGAAACTAATCCAGTTCACAGATTCGGTCGGAAGCATGTGGTGTTTGCGGGTGGAGGACGACGAACTGGTCTATGGTGTCTTCCGGTTAGGACCGTTCATGGGCTCATCCGTCCCGCAAATGGATGTCGATGGATCGAGCGCGATCCATATACTCATACAGGTCGCGCCGCATTTGTATTCATATTCTGTTTACAGCATGATCGGCGAAGTCGTGAAACTGCGGCAGCAAATGTATTATGTGGCGGATGGCGGCTATCCGCAGTTGAGCCGCGCATCTGGTTATCTGAAGGTCGAGCATGCGCGTGTTGCGCAGCAGGGAAAAGACTACAATTTGAAAGACACGGCGCCGAAACAAAACAATCCATAATGTGCGGAAGCCGCTGGCTCTGCGCCACAGGGCCATTCAAAACGAAATATGTCGGAGGAAGACAATATGAGCGAACAGAACGGGCAGCCATTGGACAATCAGAGAACGCAGGAAAATCCGGCCATGGCACAGCCGGCGGGCTGCAACGCCGCGCCGCCGCCGATGGCGACGCCTGTCAACATGCAGCAGGACTACCGCCAGCAAGTTCCGCCTCAAGGTGGCTACTACCAGGCTCCGCCGCAACAACCTCCGTCGAATAGCGGCTATTACCAGATCCCGCCGCAACAACCTCCGCAACCGCCGCATACGACGTATCATCGTTTCGGGCCAGTCGTCTGCCCATATGCAGGAAAGCGTTCCCATGGATGGTTGTGGGGCTTTCTGATCGCCGTTCTCATCTTCTTCATTTTGCTGCTGATTTTGGCGATTGTCGGTATAGGCGCTCTTGTGGCATGCCTGGGATCGTTTGTTGATACGCAGATTGGCGAAGTCTCCACTTCATTGGGCGGCAGCGAGTTGACGGCGAAAGGCGATCTGACGCGTCGTGTCATCGTGAAAACCGACAGCAAGCGTGAAATCGCGGTGGTCGATGTGAAAGGCATCATCATGCGCGGTCGTGGCGCAACGGGTATAGCTTCAGCCGGAGATCTTTGCAAGATATTCCAGGAATTGAAGAAGAACAAGAATGTGGCGGCGATTGTTCTGGACATGGATTCACCTGGCGGCGAGATTGTCGCGACGGATGAAATCCACAAGGCGATGCAGGATTGCCGCGCTTCTGGAAAGAAAATCGTGACGTGCATGCACAGCCTCGGTGCGAGCGGCGGCTATTATCTGGCCGCCGGCGGCGATTGGATCGTCGCGAATCGGATGACGATGACGGGCAGCGTCGGCGTCATCATGTCTTCCTATAATATCAGTGGTTTGGCGGAAAAGATCGGCGTCAAGCCGGTCGTCATCAAATCCGGCAACATGAAGGACATGATGTCAATGATGCGCGACATGACCGATGCGGAGAAATCGTATCTACAACAGCATATCGACGAATCATTTGGCGAATTCGCGAAAATCGTGGCCGCAGGGCGTCCTGCGTATGCGGATGAAAATGCCGTCCGCCATGCGGAATTCGCAGATGGCCGCGTTGTAAGCGGCGCACGGGCCTTGGAATTGGGGCTGATTGACGAATTGGGCGGTATGGAGGAGGCGTTGGCGAAGGCACGGGAACTGGGGAACGTGGAGAAGCCGTGCGTCGTCCGTTATGGCGTTCGCAACCGATTCTGGGACAGTATTATAGAGATGCGTTCGACGGACAATCCATTGATGAAGGCCGCCGCGGTTCAGTTGCAGCCTGGCCGTCTGTATTATCTGGCCCCTGGCGTTCTTGGCCTGTGAGCATGCGAAGGAGGAGTTCTATCCCATGAAAAAAATCAGCCTAATCGTCGTTTTGATGTTGACATCCATGCTGTTCGCGGTGGACATTTATCCTAAGGCCAGCCGGATTGGACTGCCTGATCCGGTCGCCAGTCCGCTGGCGGAGCAGGGCGGATTGCTCAAAGAATATCTTGGCCCGTCACCCAAGAGTCTTAACTACTTGCTGGACAACAATACCATGAGTGCGCGTGTTTTCGGCGCGATGTTCGAGAGTCTGATTGAAATGGATTCGAGCACGCTTGAATACGACCGCGCGTTGGCGGAAAAATGGACGATTTCCGACGACAAGCTGGAATTCACATTCTGGCTGGATCCGGCGGCCCGGTGGAGCGACGGGAAGCCTGTCACGGCTGAGGACGTCGTCTGGACGTACAAGACGATCGTCGATCCAAAGAACATGACGGGGCCGCACAAAGTCTCGTTGGAACGTCTTGAAGTACCTGAAATTGTTGATGATGGAAAAGCCGTCCGTTTCCGCGCGAAAGAAGTCCATTGGCAGAATCTGGGCGCCGCCGGCGGCATGGAAATTCTTCCGAAGCATATTTGGGAAGGACAGGACTTCAACAAAATCAACTTCGAGTTTCCCGTCGTGTCGGGCCCGTATCGGATCAAGGAGCTGAAGGAAGGTTTCTATCTTGTTCTCGAACGGCGTCATGACTGGTGGCGTAACGGCTGGAAGAACCAGCAGAATCTCAACAATTTCGATGAAATCAAATGCGTCTTTTTCGAAGATCAAGACAATGCGTTCGAGGCGTTTCTGAAAGGTGAAATCGATGTTTTCCACGTCTATACGGCAAGCCAGTGGCATAAGATTGAAGAGCGTGTGCCAGCGGTGCGGCAGAATTGGGTCGTAAAGCAGTCGATCTACAACTACAGCCCCGTCGGCTTCCAAGGCTTCGCGATGAACATGCGGCGTCCGCCGTTTGACGATGTCCGTGTCCGCAAGGCGCTTGCGCATTTGGTTGATCGTGAGACGATGAACACGACGATGATGTACAGCCAGTATTTCATGCATCGTTCCTTCTGGGAGGATCTGTACGACGCGGAGCATCCGTGCAAGAACGAATTGGTGAAATTCGATCCCGCCGCCGCGCGGAAGCTTCTGGCGGAGGCCGGATGGAAGGCGAATCCCGCCACGGGTATTCTCGAAAAGGACGGAAAGGAGTTCAGTTTCGTGTTTTTGAATCGCGGCGGCAATTCGGACAAGTATGTGACGATGTTCGGTTCGGCCTTGAAGGATATCGGCATCAAGATGACGATCGAGACAAAAGACTGGTCGGCATGGGCTAAAGACATGGACGCGTATAATTTCGACATGACATGGGCCGCCTGGGGCGCAGGGCTTTTCAAGAATCCGGAATCCATGTGGTCGTCGAAGGAGGCTGACCGTGAAGGCGGCAGCAATATTACTGGATTCCGCAACGCGGCCGTCGATGCGTTGATTGAAAAGCAGAAGGCGATTTTCAGCGTGACGGAGCGGAATGAAATCTGCCGCCAGATCGACAAGCTGATCTACGACGAGTACCCGTATGTCCTTTTGTGGAACATCAACTATGTCAGGTTGTTGTATTGGAACAAGTTCGGGACTCCGAAAACGGTGTTGGGCAAATATGACAGCGGTGGCGGTTTCAGCGCCTACTGGTGGATTGACGAAGACGCGGTTGCTGAGCTTGAAGAGGCTCGCAAGGCGAACCAGCCGCTACCTGCGCGGCCGAAAGCCGTGAAATTCGAATAGTGTTGGAGTAGAGGAGAGATTCCATGTGGAAAATGATGGTCATATTGATGGCGGTGCTCTGCCTGGCCGCCATTGCTCAGGAGGATTTGGCGGAAACGCTGAAGCGAGTCCGCCCGAATGTGGAGGCGGATGCCATGCTGGGCTATTATCGCACGAATGCTCCGGATCTGCTGGAGGAGATTGAAAAGCGCCGCAAGGCGTATCCGGAGGCGATGGACGCGTATCTAGGGCAGCTGGCGGACCATTTTCAAGAGGTGGACAAACTGCGCGGCGAAGACAATGCGATGTACGATCGCATGGTTCGGCAGGAGAAGCAGCAATGTGAAGTGAGAAAGCTCAGCCGTGATATCCAGCAGTTGGCGAAAGCCCCGAAAAAGGAACCGAAAAACGTTGAGGAGCAACGGCTTGCACAACTAAAAGAGGCTCGTGCGCAGTTGCGGAAGCTTTTGGAACAGGCATTCGACGAAGCGCAGCAGCAACAATTGATACAAATCAACAAACTGGAGTCCGAAGTCCGCGATTTGCGGCGTCTTGTGACGGAACGTAGCAAGAATCGTCAATACATTCTGCAGGAAAGATTTAGAACATTGACGGGCGAAGAGTGGACAGAAGAGAAATGATATTTTAAGCTAAAAGCTAAAAGCTTAAAGCTTAAAGCCAATAACAAATAATAATTCATAATTCATAATTCATAATTTTTCTGTTAATTATTTATTATTAAGTGCTTAGGGAGTAGGATCGTGATTAGAGTCGGTTTGATAGGCTATGGCAACATGGGGCGTTCCCATGGGCAGTTGCTGTTGAAGCATGAGGATGTGAAGTTGCTGGCGGTGGCGGATGCCCGCGAAGAGCGTCGAGCCATGGCGGCAAGTGAACTAGGCGTGCAGAAAACATATGCGGACGGGGCGGATATGATCACGGAAGGCGACTTCGACGTGGTGTTTGTCTGCGCACCGACGTATCTTCATAAACCGTTCGCAATTCAGGCCTTGGAAAAAGGTTGTCATGTCTTCTGCGAGAAGCCTATGTCACTGAATGTCGATTGTTGCCGTGAAATGGCGGAAGCCGCCGAAAAGTCCGGCAAGAACTTCATGATCGGGCAGGTCCTGCGTTTTTGGGACGAATATGTCTATTTGAAAAAGGCCATCGACGAAAAGATGTTCGGTGAACTGCGGGCGTTGTCCATGACGCGTATCGGCGGCGTATCAGTCGGTTATGAAGGATGGTTTTTGGACGAAGAGCGTGGCGGCATGCAGATCTTCGACCGCCACATCCATGACACAGACGCGATCCTGTGGATGCTTGGTACGCCAAAAGCCGTTCTATCCCATGGGGTTAGCTATGACAACCGCACGCAGGGCGGCATCTTCCACAATTTCACGCAATATCTGTATGATGGCAACATCATCGTGAGCGCTGAAGGCAGTGCGGACACCCCGCAGGGGTTCCCGTTCACGGCGTCATACCGCGCGTTCTTTGAAAATGGTCTGTTGGAATTCAATAGCCGCAATAAACCTGCACTATTGGTTTATAAGGGCGGCGCTCCGGAAGAAGTGGATTTATCCTCCAGCCTTGCGGAATTGAAGAGCGGTTTGAACATCACAACGGCCGGGCCGTATTTCAATGAACAGGCTTATTTCTTCGACTGCATCCGGAAAGGCGTCAAGCCGACGACGGTCACGGCCGCGACGGCGATGGAGACGATCCGCGTAGTGAAGGCGGAGATCGAAAGCGTCCGCAGCGGCAAAGCCGTTGCGCTGTAAAAGGAACCATTCCAAAACAGGATGCACCATGCGTTTGTTTGTGTCATGCGTTCCGTTTGACGACGGCCGTTCCGGCATATCGGTCTATATCCGTAATGTGATCCGTGAACTTGCCGCGCAAGGACATGATTTGACGCTACTTGTCGAATCCGGCATGTCTCATCATTTCAATGGTTTCAAGACGATTGAAATGCCGAGTTTCACACGCCGTGCCGTGTTTTCCATGCTCTATCATGCATTCATCGTACCGTTTTCGATTTCGCGTGACAAATATGACGCATGTCTGATCACGGCGGCGAACAGGCGTTCTTTCCTGTTCTATCCGGTTCCGACGATGTCGGTCGTGCATGATCTGTCGCAGTATCATGTTGAAAACAAATATGATGCGTTTCGGACTTTCTATATCAAGAAAGTGTTGCCGTGGCTGATTCGTGGAAGTAAATACGTGGCGGCGGTCAGTCATGCGACCGCCACGGATTTGGAGCGATACTGGCATGTTCCGCATGAAAAAATCCATGTGGCGTACAATGGATTGAGCCTGCCGGAAACGCATCGAACGGGCTGGCTGGCCGCTCATCCGCGGCTGCGCTCGGGGCATTATGTGTTTTATGTGTCGCGACTTGAGCATCCCGGCAAGAATCATGTCCGCTTGATACAGGCCTATGAAGGGCTGCCAGAAGAACTGCGACGTGACTATCCGCTTGTCTTGGCGGGAGCGGACTGGCCTGGAAGTGAAATAATCCATGAGACGGCGGAAAAATCGCCTGCGAAAGACGACATCGTGTTCTGTGGTTTTGTGGATTCCGCCGACATGAAGGAGGCATATGAAAACGCCGCCTGCTATGTCTTTCCTTCTCTGTTCGAAGGATTTGGACTGTCGCTGATTGAAGCCATGCACTATGGCGTTCCATGTGGCTGTTCCAATACATCCAGCCTAGGGGAGATCGGCGGTGATACGTCCGTCCAATTCGATCCGACGTCCGTTGACGAAATTCGGCAGGCGTTGACAACGTTGTTGACGGACGAGAATGAACGTGCGCGTCTTCGTGAGGAAGGTCCGAAGCGTGCCGCGCAATTCAACTGGCGGAATCATGCGCGAATTCTTTCGGAGACGATGCTGTCGATAAATCGTTGATTTATAACCACGAATGGACACGAATTTACACGAATTGCAACCATTGCACATACAACAAAAAATGCCTCGCCGCCGGGCCGACGCTACCTCTAAGTATTCAATAATGAAACAAGATGTTGATTGTGAATGATTCAAACGGCTCCGGCGGCTGCGGCGGTTATTTAATGGACACAAATGTTCCTTAAGGATTATCTTGTTTACAAAGGCATAGAAAGAAAAAACGTACAGGATTTCTTCAAAGAAATTGAAGGATGGTAATGTAGGAAGCATTGAAAAGAAGGGAATATGTCTGGCCGTCGTCCTTTTGAATCACTGTATGTCCATGTACCGTTCTGTCATGGAAAATGCTCGTATTGCGCATTTTACTCATTGGGACGCTATAGCCGTCCGGAGCAGGAAGCGTACATTTGCCGCATCCTGCAGGACATGGAAAAACAGTCGGACAATTGCGCGGCTTTGCGTTCCGTCTTCATCGGCGGCGGGACTCCGACGGCCTTGGACGATGATTGCTTTGAAAAGCTTTTGACAGGCATTAGCAGTAACTTCCGCTTTGTCAATGACATGGAATGGACGGTGGAGTCCAATCCTGAATCGCTTTCAGAACAAAAGATCGCCATCATGGCGGCGCATGGCGTGACGCGTGTCAGCATGGGCATCCAGAGCTTCGAACCGCGAATCCGCACGACATTAGGGCGTTGCGGACATCTGGAAGGGCTTGAGACAAAAGTGGATGCATTGCGAAAAGCCGGAATCCGCCGTGTCAATTTTGATTTCATTTACAACGTGCCTGGCCAGACGCCTGATGATTTCCGCATGGATTTACATAAAGCGTTGCAATTGAATCCTGATCATCTGTCCGCATATGCTTTGACCATCGAAGAGGGAACGCCGTTGGCGGCGCATGGAACGTGTGTGAACGATGATGACTTTCCTGAATATTGGCGGCTTGCCGATGAGATTCTGGCGGAAGGCGGCTTGCGACGTTATGAGATTTCCAATTTTGCGAAGCCTGACTGTGAGTGCCGTCATAACAACGACATATGGCATGGCGGGACATATCTGGGCACTGGTCCGGCTGCAACGTCGTTTGACGGAATGGACCGCTGGACACAAGTTTCAAATCTATTGAAATGGCTAGAAGGCGAGGAGGCTGAAATGGACATTCTGCCGTTGGACAAGCGGGACGCGGAGATATTGGCGTTCGGTATGCGGACGGTTGACGGATGGACATGGCAGCAGTTTGCGGAAATCGTCGGCGTTGATGCAAAAGCTCTTCGAGGAAAAGAACTTGCAAGATTGGAACGGCTTGGTCTTGTCACAATTGACGACAACGGCTTCCGTCCGACCGCACGCGGCTTGCTTTTTAATGATGATATTGTGATGGAATTGCTTTAAAATAATTTGCTGATTGCATTTTCTTCAACTATATTATCTTTTGATTTAGAGTGTATAAAAGGAATCAATGGCCTTGATTGGCCGAAGAATCCGTGGATTTTTGAAGGTCGATATGAAACAACGATTGCTGGATGCATTGAAAAAAGCGAACGCGGATTACGCGGAGATTCGTTTTGAAGAAAACGACGGCACGAATTTCGCCTATCGTGGCAAGGAATTGGAGGCCGCTTCAACTGCTTGCAACACAGGCGGTATTGTCCGCGCATGCAAAAACGGCGGCTGGGGAACGTGCATTTTCGATTCGCTGGACGATTTGGAACAGAAGGTGGCGGACGCTTGCGCAGACGCCGCGTTGGTCGGCAAAGAGAAGACGCAGCTGGCGGAAGTCGAAGTGCCTGCCGATGTCGTCGCGCCGATCACCATGAAGCATGACTATCGTGGCGTTTCGTTTGCGGACAAGCTTGCCGTCATCAAGGAATACAATGATATCATCTTGGGGCAGAAGGGGATGGAATCCAGTTCCGTCAGCTATTCTGAACAGTTCAGAAGAGTTTATTTCGCTTCGACGCGCGGCAACTACTTCATGGAAGAGCGTCCGCGGATCACGTTGGCGTTGGCCGGTGTGGCTCGTTACGGTTCGCAAGTTCAGCGCGCTCATGAGAGTTTCTCTTCGACGGACGACTTCAATGTTGTTTTGAATCGTCAGGACACGGCGTTGGAAGTCGCGCAGCGGACGTTGGATCTGCTGAAGGCGCCGAAATGCGAAGGCGGCCGCTACACGGTCATCATGAATCCTGTCTTCGCGGGCGTGTTCGCGCATGAGGCCTTCGGTCATCTGAGCGAAGCGGACTTCCTGTTTGAAAATCCGCAGATGCGCGAACTGATGAAAATCGGCCGCGTCATGGGCAATCCGGATTTGAACATCACGGACGATGGAACATTGGCGACGCTGCTCGGCAGCCAGATGGTGGATGACGAAGGAACGCCGATGACGCGGACGCATCTGATCAAAGACGGTATTCTGGCGGGCCATCTCCATTCGTTGGAGACGGCGGCCAAGATGGGCGAGAAGGCCACAGGCAACGCGCGCGCCATCCGCCGCGGCTGCTGCCCGATCGTTCGCATGACCAATACGTTCATCGAGCCTGGCAAGCAGACGAAGGAGGAGCTGTTCGCGGGAGTGGACGACGGCATCTACGCCTGCGGCGCTTTCGGCGGCCAGACGATGATGGAAATGTTCACATTCTCCGCGGCGTACGGCTACCGCATCCGCAATGGAAAGATTTGCGAACTCCTGCGCGACATCGTCTTGACGGGAAATGTTTTCGAAACGTTGAAGGATATCGACGGCATCGCCGACGACCTGCTGCTTCCGCAGCATGGCGGCGGTTGTGGCAAAGGCGGGCAGGCACCGCTGCCGGTGACGTGCGGCGCACCGCACATCCGCATCCGGAATGTGGTGGTCGGCGGCAAGGCGTAATGGCCGGACGAATGGTCGTATAAACACAGTTTTCAGGAAAAAACATGCGTACATCATATATCGACAAAATGAGCCCGAGAATCAAGGCCGGGCTGGAGCTTGCGGAGAAACTGGGCGCCAGTGCGGCGCGCATCACGTTCAGCCATCACGAATATCGCGGTTGTTCGTTCGAATCCGGCCGTTTGAAGAACACGGAAGGCGAGGAGACCATGGGATACCATGTCATGGTCATCGTGAACGGCCGTCGTGGCAATGCGTCCGGAAACATTCCGGAGGCGATGGAAGATATGGTTCACCGCGCGATTGATTTGGCCCATGTCGGTGCGAATGCACATTACAGCAAATTCCCGAAACCTGTTGCGTATCAAGATATTAAACATCATTCGGACAGCGTGTTGAAATTGACGCGTGATTCGATGGTGACCGACTGCCAGGAAATCGTCGATTATCTGAAAGGCGTTGACGACACGCTGGATATCAGCGCCAGCGCGGGACGTTCGGAAGGCGAAGGAATCATCGCAAACAACGCAGGCATGTTCGAAGTCGAACGTGACACGCATTGGTCTCTTGGCGGCGGCGTTCAGAAGACGACTGGAACGGACATGCTGTTCGCGCATGCCTATCGCGGCTGGCAGGAAGTCAACGGACTTTACGACAAGGAATATGTCAAACAGACAATAGAGACGGATTTGCGCAGAGCCTCCCGCCAGGCACAGCTTGCGGATGGCTCCTATCCTGTCATCATTCCGCCGCAGTTCCTTGGCGGCTTCCTGTCGCCCGTCATCGGCGGCATGAACGGCCGGAATGTCTATAAAGGCACGTCTCCGTTGAAGGACAAGCTCGGCAAGCAGATCGCGGCGGCGAACTTCAGCATAGAGGACAATCCGTTCGTGGATTATTGCCCGCAGTCGGACAGCTATGACGGCGCAGGAATTCCCGCGCAACGTCGTTTCCTTGTGAAAGACGGCGTGTTGCAGCTTTTCCTCTACGATTTGGATACGGCTGGAATGGCCGGCGCGGAACCGACGGGCAACGACAACTGCTCGCCGCATGCCGCGCGCGTCCTGCCCGGCAGCGAGACGTCGGATGAATTGTTCAAAAGCGTGAAACGCGGCCTATACATCAAGCAGTTGCTTGGTTTCGGACAGGGCAATCTCGCCAATGGCGATTTCTCCGCGAACGTGGCCTTGGGCTATGTCATCGAAAATGGCGAAATCGTCGGACGTCTGAAGAACGCGATGGTCGCGGGAAACATCTTCGACCTGCTGATGGGCGATGTCCGAATCAGTTCGAATGTGGATGCGCAGTTGCAACAGCCGTATCTGCTGGTTCCGAATGTCTCGGTGGTTTCCGCCAAGGGATGAAAGTCGTATAAAGGCCCGCAGAACATGCAGGCAGTTGGAACAGAATGGATATTGAAGACAAAATCATGACATTGGAGCAAGCCGTTGTTTGGCACGGCAAGCTGAAGGCCGAAGGCCGGAAGCTCGTCGCGACGAACGGCGTGTTCGACCTCCTGCATCGCGGCCACGCGGAATATCTCGCGAAGGCGGCGCAGGCTGGCGACGCGTTGTTGGTCGCCATCAACAGCGATGCCTCCGCACGGCGCATCAAAGGACCGTCGCGTCCGATCGTCACGGAGTACGACCGTGCGTATCTGCTTGCATGCATGTCATTTGTCGATGCTGTCGTCATTTTCCCCGAAGATACGGCGACGAACACGCTGGCGGCTGTCAGGCCGGAAATCTACGCCAAAGGCGGCGACTACACGGAGGAAACGCTCGTCCGAGAGGAGTACGCCGTCATGAAGGAGTTTGTGGAGAAGTTCGTCTTCATTCCATTTGTGGCGGGACATTCCACAACGTCCACGATCCGGAAGGTCAACGGCGAAGCCGTGGATGAAGCAGCGGCCGCAGGAAACGGTCTGAATCCGAAGCTGAACCTTTTGTATGGCCGCAGAAGCGTGCGAAAATACCAGAAGCGCCTCGTAGGGGATGATTTGGTGCAGGAAATGCTTCAGGCGGCGATGGCTGCGCCGTCGGCCTGTTGCAAGGATCCGTGGCATTTCATTGTTTTGAAGCAGGATGAAACGCGTCGTCAGGTTGCTTCCCTGTTGAAAAACGGTGGTTTTCTGGCGGACGCACCGATGGGATTCGTCGTCTGCGGTGATTTAACCAAGGCACACGGGGGCGAATTATCGTATCTGCTACAGGATTGTTCGGCGGCCACGGAGAATCTTCTTCTGGCGGCCCATGGGCTTTCCCTTGGGGGATGCTGGCTTGGCGTCCATCCACGGTTGGATCGTGTTGATGGGATACGCCGTTTGCTTGGTTTGCCGGACACGATGGTCCCGGTTGCGGCGGTGGCCATTGGCTGGCCGGCGGAGGAGTTCAAGGCAAGGACACGTTTTCGCAAAGATGCGGTGACGGAACGATAAATAGTTGGAGAAAATGATGCAGGGCATTCCTGACAAGCTTATAGGCGAACGCTACAATGTGCTAGAGTCTTTCGGACATGGGCTTAAATGCCGAGACTCCCAGACGGACACGACTGTCTGGCTGAAGCCGATGGCGGACGAAATCGCCAACGATCCTGTATTGCTGGCGGAAGCGACAAGCCGTTGCGAGACTCTGAAAAACATTCATCATGAAGGACTTGCGCGGATGCTGGACGTCGTGTCGGAGAAAGACGGCAAGACGTACATGGTCATCGAATATGTGGAAGGCATTACGCTGCGCCGTTGGATGCAGGAACACCGTCAGGAGGGCATCGTCCCCGCAAAATATTCGATGCCGATTCTAAAACAGTTGGCCACCGCGTTGGACGTGGCTCATTCCTATAATGAAATTCATCGCCATTTGATGCCGGAATGCATCATGGTCACTGAAAGCGGAACGGCCAAAATTCTGAATCTGGGCATCCCCTATGCGGGGAGCGACAACGAATGGATGCGTGTCCCGTGGAAAACAATCGGCTGGGAGGCGTTCTATCGCGCTCCTGAGCAATGGCGTGGCCAGATTTGCACGGCATGGACGGATTTGTACGCCCTTGGCTGCATCGCCTACGAAATGCTTTCTGGCCATGTTCCGTTTGACATTCCAGATCTCAATCTTTTGCATGGAGCGGTTTTGCTTGAAATGCCGCCGGCCATTCTCAGTCTGCCGTTGGCCGCGCAAGGAACGATCACCAGAAGTCTGGCAAAGCGCCCAAGCGAGCGTTTCAATAGCTGCGAGGATTATATCCGTTCATTGTCTTTTGAAACGACGCCGACGAAGACTGTTCCCAAACCGACCACCAGCAAAGTGCCTTCGTTTACGGAAACTTCCTTGGGGCAGGATATGGCAAATGCCGCTTGGGCTGCGGTCACCACCGCCGTCAATCCGTATGTACCACCCCGTCAGGACACTGGAGTTGTGAAGGGGACGACCAAGCATATCCCGGTCGCCTTGCCTTCCTTGCCGAATACCGGCACGGTTAAATCCATTACAAGACCCGTTCCGACGCATTCCATTACAAAATCCGTGACCGGCAAGTATTCGCCATATAGCACAAGCCATGTTCCTTTGGATCCGAACAACCTTGAGACGGATAGCTCATGGATAGAAGAAAGCCAAGGTTTGAAAGGTGTCCTGCTAAGGGTGATCGTACCTTTCGTTCTCGTAGCGCTTGTCGCATCTGCGATGTACTATCTGGTTATCCGGCGAATGAATGAACTCGGTTCGGATGAGATTGTGTTCACGCCGGAAGAAATAAACCAGCTTACGCCAAATCAATTGCCTTCTATGAATACTCTCAATCAAATGGATTCATTGGACTCCGACGAAGATCAAGACAAAGGCAATACGGATGTGCTGAATACGGACAAGAACGAAGATTCGAAGGCGGACGAGGAACCAAAAAAGCCTTCCGAGAATTCCTCTCCGTCTCCGACAGACCAAACGCCAGGCGCGCAACTTCCGAAGCAAGGCGAAGGATCAGATAGTGCGGTTACGAAAGCAACGGAGACGCAGCCTCCCTCTGTCGAATCAGTTATGTCAAGCAATGAAAACACGCCTGTTGCACAAGAGGGAAGCAGTGCCGCCACACCTGTGAAACCAACGAAAAGGATGCCGAAACGTGATGATACAATCAAGAGAGATGCTCTCGGGACGGCTATCATCGAGGCGTTCATCGGTGAAAAAAGGATAAAAAGCGCATCGATTACAATCGGTGAAAAGACATTTTTTGGTTCAGTGGAAACCAAAGCGTTTATTTCCGAAAACAAGAAGGTTGATGTTTCGGCGGATTATGTGGACGAAAGTCACAATGCCTATCATGGGGCGATGACGTTCACCATCGATTGGGCTGACAAGAGGATCATTAGAGTGAAGATGGCAAAAGTGGCGGGTGTAGCCGTCATTGTGACGACAGTTGACGGAAAGCCCGTGGAAGGGGCGGAGGTTTTTGTGGACGGCAAGTTATACAAGACGCCGGATTGCGAAATTGAGACGATGTTGGATGTTGAACGCAAGGTCGATGTAAAGGCCTTCTACCACGATAGTTCTAAAGGACTGATGTTCGGTTCTCAGTCGTTTGTCATTGATTGGCGGGGACCGAAGAACATTTATGTTGAACTGAAGGAACGAAAAGTGTTTTCAGCGGAAGAAAAGGCTGAAAGACTTTTGGCGTTGAATGTGGATGACGCTGGGGATGGTGACAATGGTTCCGTCGGGAAGGATGGAGGAGACAAGCCTGTGTTCATGGAGTTGCTTTGGGTGGAGCCCGGTAGCTTTGAGATGGGCAGTGATTCCGAAGACGCGGGAAGGGAGGAGAAGCCACGTCATACCGTTCAGATTTCCAGTGGTTTCTGGCTTGGAAAGTTTGAGGTGACGCAGGAGGAATATCGTGCGATGGCGCGCTATATGGGGCTGGCCAATGACCATTCGGCGTATGTCGGCCCGCGCAGGCCGGTTGAAAACATCACCCGCCGTGATGCGGAAAAATGGTGCGAGGCTGTGACGCGCAAGGAGCGGGATGCGGGGCGGTTGCCCTATGGTTACGAATACCGTCTGCCAACGGAGGCTGAATGGGAGTATGCGGCCAGAGGCGGACGCAACAGTCGTGGATATATGTTCAGCGGTGGCAACAAGTTGACGGATGTCGCATGGTTTGATGGCAACCGCGGCGAAGACGGCACGAAAGACGTCGGCAAGCTTGAAAAGAACGAGCTTGGTTTTTATGACATGAGCGGAAATGTCCGCGAATGGTGCTATGATCATTATGAATCCTACTCGCTGAAGCCTGTCACGGATCCGCTTGGACGTGGCGAAAAGGTGATCGCGCGCGGGGGTAGCTGGCGTAACAACATGAGAGGCAACCGCGTGACGGAACGTGCCAATTACGAACCAAGTATGGCGGAGGACTATATCGGCTTCCGTGTCGCTCTGGCTCCGGTCTTGGCGAATTGAGTCCTGTTGTTTCGACATCGTGATACTTGATGGCATTTCCTGCCGTGTCGTTTTTTCTTGAAAACAGCCGTGTTTTTGTGGAAAAACGCTTGAAAAACGTCTAATCAAGCGTATTGTGAAAAAAGTTGTTTTTCGCTTTTGTCACAATTGAACGAACCACAAAAAGGAGCTGAAAATGGGCAAGTACGGAAAAGGCGACACGAGTTGGTTTACGCATGATCGTTTTGGCATGTTCATCCATTGGGGGCTGTACTCCATGCTGGCGCGCCATGAATGGATCCGCCACTACGAGCAGATCTCCAACGAAGAATACCAGAAGTATTTCGACTTGTTCTATCCGGACATGTTCAATCCGAAGGAATGGGCCAAGGCCGCCAAAGAGGCCGGTATGAAGTATTTCGTCATCACGACGAAACACCATGAAGGCTTCTGCCTGTTTGACAGCAAATGGACGGATTACAAGGCCCCCAACACGCCTATTGGCAAAGACTTGTTGCGCGAAGTCGTCGATGCGTTCCGTGCGGAAGGCCTCCGCGTCGGTTTCTATTATTCGCTGATCGACTGGCATCATCCGGATTTCACGCTGGACCGCGTCCATCCCATGCGCAATCGCGCGAAGCCCGAAGAGTTCAACAAAGGCCGCAACATGAAGCGCTATGCCAAATACATGCGCGACCAAGTGACGGAACTGCTGACGAACTACGGCAAGATCGATATCATGTGGTTCGATTTCAGCTATCCGGGCGAGAACGGCAAAGGCCGCGATGATTGGGAATCCGAAAAGCTTGTCAAGCTCGTCCGCAAGCTCCAGCCCGACATCATCATCGACAACCGTCTGGATCTGCCCGGCTCAGGCGACATTGTGACGCCTGAACAGTACACGCCCGACAAGGGGATGGTCGATGAAAATGGCAATCCCGTTGTGTGGGAAGGCTGCCAGACATTCAGCGGCTCATGGGGCTATTTCCGCGACGAGGCGACATGGAAGTCGCCGAAGATGTGCGTCGAGATGCTGATCAACCATGTGTCGCGCGGCGGCAATTTGCTGATGAATGTCGGCCCGACGTCTCGCGGCTACATCGATCAGCGGGCGATGGACCGCTTGGCGGCGTTCGGTTTCTGGATGAAATACAATGCGCGTTCTATCTACGGCTGCGGTCAGGCTCCTGCGGAATTCGTCGCGCCGAGCGACTGCCGCTATACCTATAATGCGGAAACGAAACGCCTCTATCTGCATTTCTTCAGCTGGCCGTTCAAGCACATCCATCTGCCAGGTCTGGCGGACAAAGTGAAATACGCGCAGTTGCTTTGCGACGGCAGCGAGATCAAATTCCGCACAAGCGGCAGCGCCGTCCACACGGCGCTGAACAGCACGTCGCCGGAAAATGCGCTGACGCTGGAACTGCCGGTTGTTCTGCCGCAATCCGCTGGCGAAGTGCCTGTGATTGAACTGATTCTGAAATAAATTCCGCCCATGGCGTGGCGGAGGCATCTCGCCTTCGCGTGGTGTAGCGGCATCCGCCGCCAGCGCAGGCTAGAAGAAGCGCGGGCATGGCCCGCGTGCGACGGCGGGGACGCCGTCGCTACACCAACCGCCGCCGCCACACCAACCGCCGCCGCCACACCGTATTTTAGACTTCCATCAATTCGCCAGGAAGGGGTGCGAATGTGTTCGGGAAGATGGCTTGGGCGGCTTTCAGATTTTCTTCGCGAAGGCGCGGATAATAATGGACGAGCCCAAGCTTGCCGACACATGCGTTTTTGGCGAGTTCCGCCGCGTCGGGAGCGCCCGAATGACCGCCCGGAAGCAACGGATCGCGTTTGTTCGGGCCGTAGGAAGCTTCATGCAGTAAAAGATCCGCGTTCTTCGCATAGCGGATGAGACCATCGTATTGCGCTGTATCCCAGCAACATACAAACGACTTTCCTGTTTCTTTCTCTATGAAGCGATAGCATAGGCCGGGCACTGGATGGATGGTCGGGCAGGTCATGATATTGTATCGTGGCGTCTCAAACGGCTGGCCTGGATCCAGGCCAACGATATCCAAGCCTTGTCCATTGAAAAATTGATATTGGTCGTTGCGCAGGAAGTGGATGGCGCGTTCGACAACCATGCGGATTTCCGTTCGTGGTCCAACGATGGTGAATGGGCTGGATTTCGTTTTTGCGCGATTCGCCATCGCATGGTAGAAAAGGATTTGCGGCAGTCCCATATAGTGGTCGTGATGGCAGTGTGTGATGAATAAATAGTCCAAATCGCAGGGTGTGACACCGTGGCGCAGCATATTGGCGGCGGCACAGAAACCTGTGTCGATTAAGATATTGTCATCGACCAGAGCGCATGTGCAGTCTTGATTTGGTTCGTTTTCTGGAACGGCGCAGCATGTGCCGAGCATTCTTATGGAAACCATATGAAATTCCTGTGTTTTATCGTTTCATCGAATAGATGAAGACGGTGGCGGTTCCGGGCTTTAACACGAATTCGACGGTCCGACCTCCTTCGAAATGACGCTCCGTATAGAGATCATCATAGGCAAGCCGTTTGGCCGTAACGCCTTTCAGAGAAAGGATAAGCGAAGAGTCTGGAGCTTTTTCGTTGCGGACAACCTGCAGGACGCCGCTCTGCGTCACGGGATCGTGGAACTGGCAGACCCACCATTGGTCAATGCCAAAGACTTCCGGCGTCAGCAGATAATAATCCGCATCCACTTGATAGGGAGCGACTTTTCGGCAGACTTCGTTCCATTTCAGTTCGGCGGAATTGTCTTCGCGCAGATAGGATGGCGCATAGACCGTGTGGAAGGGGGCGATGTCAATGACGGATTTCCACTGGTTGAGAGTCGGTCCGTCGTAGCAGTGCTGCGCGATATTCTTGTAGTAAAGGAACCACTGGTTCAGCATATGGTGGTAGCGCTGTTTGGCGATGAAATCAGTGTAGCCGACGTCGCTGTAATGGAGCGGGACGGCACCCTGACGGAGCGTCTCCAAGTCGTTTCGTCTTCCGCCGGAAGCACATACATCGATAAGTAGCCCGGGCTTGGCCTTTTTGAGGCCATCCCAGAAGCGGAACATGCCTTGAATGGCTTTGTTTTCGACCATGCCACGGCGGCCATCCTTCAACGCGTCCTGTGCGCTCATCCAGAAATGGATGGGGCCTGCGCCGTTGGAGTCCTGTCGGTAGAAGCTTACACCGTTTTCCTGCAATGACTTGCCAATGGTCTTGATCAGATAATCGACAGCTTCCGGCTTGGACAAATCATATCGTTTTGAGAGGATGTGATTGGGCGGCGCAAGAAATTTCGAAACATCCTGCATGATGGGTGATTTTTCATGGACGCGCTCCGGTTCATACCAAAGGACGAGTTCGCTGCCTTCGCGGGCGAGTTCGTCCGACAACGGCTTGAACATTTTCGGAAAGCGCTTTGGATCTGGCGTCCAGTCGCCGACAAGGAACCATTGGCCGATAGGCGGATTCGGTAACAGTTCGCGAATGTACCATCCGGCGTCAATCCACCATGAATCCATGTGCAAACCTTTGCGGCGCAACTGTCTGACGAGTTCGATCTGGCGCTCAGAAGTGATTTCGCAATAGAGTTCACCATGTTCATGACCATCTGCCACAAGACGCGGGCGGATGACGTGGCCGTCCTTTTCACGGGGCAAGATATACTGGCGGAACCACTTACGCCAGAGATTGACGGCGTCGTCTTCTGTATTGTAGGAAAGGATGGTGATTCGCGGCGTGATGACTTTTTCGTCGGGTTTGAGGAAGAAATCGACCGTCTGCTGACCTGCGCGGATTGAAACGCCTTTCGTTTGTCTGACGACGGATGCATGCCATTGGCCTTCCCATCCGACGGCGATCGTATAGCCGCGCTTCGGTGAATAGACGCGGAAATAGGGGAAGGCGTTGAAGCTCGGATATCCTTCAATCGGAGTCATTTCCACAGCTTTTCCGTTTTCCAGCGGAAGGCGTGCGAAGGAATAGTTGTCCGGCGGATTCGGAGCTTCACCGATGCCTTTCCACAGCGTGACGGCTTCTTTTTTGTCGAATGGAATTGTGAAATCAGCGGATGAGATGCGTGTGAAACGGCCCGATTCCTTCGCGGAACGGTTTTCGAAAGAAAGCAACCATTCGACGACGGGATGATTGGTGTAAATGGTCTTTTCCAGAATGAGCGTGACGCCGTTTGGCTCTGTCGCGGTGATGATTTCTGTCTGTTTGTCCTTCTGCTTCAACAATTTCCTGTTCTGTTGCCATCCGTTTGGAATGCCCGTGAATTCTTTTTCTCGATACGTGAAGGAAAACTGCGGGAATGGATTCGGAGCGGCAAATGCACTGACGGAGATTGCGAGACAGAGAATGGACATGAGAGTTTTCATAATAATATAGGTATGATGATTTTTAGCCAAGATGTGAAGATAGATAATCGATGATTTTCCTTGCGGTTTCGATGCCGACGCCGTCGGCCTTTTCAGCGAGCTCCTCTGGTGTCATTTTGGCGATGGCCTTGACGGAGCCGAATTGCTTAAGCAGTTGTTGGCAACGACTTTTGCCGATACCGGGCACGTCTGAAAGGAGCGAGTCGGCGATCCGTTTGCTACGGAGCAGGCGATGGTAGCCGTTGGCGAAACGGTGCGCTTCGTCACGGATGGCCTGCAGGAGGCGGAGGCCCGGATTTTCGCGTGGTAGCTCCTGTTCGACGTCGCTGTCCGGCCAAATGATGTGTTCGTGGCGTTTCGCGAGACCGATCATCACGATATTCGGCATGCCGATTTCGCGGAAGACTTCCATGCCGATGCGCAGCTGCCCCGCACCGCCGTCGAGAATGATCAGATCCGGCAGAGGAAGGTTTTCCTTTAGCAACCGTCCATAACGGCGTGTGAGGACTTCCCGCATGAAGGCGGTGTCGTCATTGGCGGTTTCGGAACGGATGCGGAAGCGGCGGTAGTCTTTGTTTGACGGGCGCCCGTTTTTGAAGCAGACCATGGAGCCGACGGCGAGTACGCCGGAGATGTTGGACATGTCGAAACATTCCATGACAAGCGGCGGTTTGTCCATGTTGAGCGCCTTCTGGAGGGCTTCGACGGCCACCATGTTGGTCGCCATCATCCGCGTGGCGAGCGTATGGTTGATGAAACGGCGATTGGGCTCCAGAACGGATTTCAGATTTGCGATCATGTCGCGAATAGTGGCGGCGCCTTCGAAATCCATCTGGCGAGCCTTTTCCTGCATGTCCGCTGTGAGTTCTTCGACGAGTTCGCGGCAGTCGCCACGCAGGATGGCCATGACTTTTTCAAGCCGTTCATGGTATTCTTCCGGTGTGACTTTACCGACGCATGGGCAGAGACAGTCGCGGATGACGTCTTCATGGCAGTGTAGCTTCGTATCCGAGCATGGTTCCGCCACGGGACAGCTACGCAGGCCATAGCGGACTTCTAAAAAGCGGATAGTCGTACGCAGGGCGGTTGCCCACGGGAACGGGCCGAAATAATATCGTGCATCTTCACGGCGCAGGCGGGCTGTCTGGAGGCGCGGGAATGTTTCTGTCGGATCGATGGCGACATGGAGATAGCGTTTGTCATCGCGCAGATCGACGTTGTATCGCGGATTGTACTGCTTGATGAAACGGTCCTCCAGCAGGAGTGCCTCCTGTTCCGTCTCCACCGGGAAAATTTCGTAGCTGGCAATACTGTGGATAAGGGCGCGGCGGCGCGGGTCGCTCTGCATGGCTCCCGACGGCTGGAAATAGGAGCACATCCGGCTGCGCAGATTGCGCGCCTTGCCGACATAAATCACTTCTCCTCCGCTATTTCGATAGACGTAGACGCCTGGTACACGCGGGACGTCCTGGCTGCGGAATATGGGCTGTTTTGAATCTTCTGGCACAAAGTTTTCCTTATGCATACGCTTTCATTGATTTTTACTGAGAATAATTTAAAGTATTTATATGGTAAAACAAATCATTTCACAGGTGAAAAGACGTCTGGGAATCACATGCCGGCCGAAAACGGAATCAGTCAATTATTGAGCGCGGAGGACATGACGCGATTGTCGCGTCTGTCCCTCGGCTCCCGTTTTACGGTGGAGGGGACGATGACAGGCGCGCACCGTAGCCAGCTGAAAGGCATATCCGTCGAGTTCGCGGACTATCGACAATATGTGGTCGGTGATGATCCTAAACATCTGGACTGGAAGGTTTACGGAAAGAACGAACGGCTTTATCTCCGCCAATACGAAGAGGAGACGAGCCTGCGTGTCCATTTGCTGGTGGATGCGTCGCGTTCGATGACCTACGCGTCCGATGAAAAGGAGGACAGCAAATACCGTTACGCCAGCCGTCTGGCGGCGGCATTGGCGTACATTACTGTCCATCAGCAGGACAGCGTCGGTCTCGCCCTGTTCGATTCGCGTTGCCGTGCTTTGCTTCCCGCAAAGAGCGGCCCTGAACATTTACGGACCATCTGCAATACGTTGGTCGGCCACAAACCGACGGATCAGACGGATCTGGCGGTGACGTTGCACAGCCTTGCGGAGCAGAGCCGTCGCCGCGGCCTCGTAATCATTTTCTCCGATTTGTTCGACGACATTGAGAAAATCCGACCTGCGCTGTCGCATTTCCGCCGCAAGAAGCATGATGTCATCGTCTATCAGATTCTGGACCGGCAGGAAATCGATTTTTCGTTCCGCGACGCGACGGCGTTCGTGGATTTGGAGACAGGGGAGCGCATCGTCACGAATCCGAAAGACGTCCGCGCAAGCTACCAGCAGGCCGTGGAACGTTTTCTCGAACAGTGCCGCGAAGCGTGCGCAGGGCTGGGCGTGGAGCATGTGTTGGCATTGACGGACCAGCCGCCCGTCGATATCATCATCCGCCATCTGCGGCAACGCGCATTGGCCGGTAGATAATAGCTTAAGTTATTGGAAAACAAATAAAAAGAAGATTATGAAAATCGATCTGGATCATCTTGCACAGTATATTCAAGGGGCGGAAGCCATCGTCAGCAGAGACGACTGCATCGTCCCGCATCGTTTCACGGCGGCGGAAATGCACGCTTTTGACGGAAATGCGGACTTCCGTCGAAAATCCTACGCGGCCTCCTGCGTGCGGCTGGCCTTCACGACGGACGCCAAAGGCTTCACGTTGACCTACCATGTCGTCAAAGGCTCTTCGCGGATGTTCTATTATTTTGATGTTTATGTGAACGGCGTCATGGTACAGCACTCCGGCCATGAATCATTTATGGAAAAGCCTGACAATGAGCTACATGTGATGTTGGACGGACAGCCTTGCGATGTCGTCGTCTATTTCCCGTGCCTTTCGGAGATCGACATCAAGTCGTTTGATCTGGAAGGCGGCCGCGTTATCGCGCCTCTTATCCGTTTTCGGACGCTCTACAGCTACGGCGATTCCATCACGCAGGGCTATGATGCTCGCTATCCGTCACTTGCGTATCCGAATCAGCTGGCGGACGCCATTGGCGCAGTGGTCTTCAACAAGGCCATCGGCGGCGATGTTTTCAATCCCGCGCTGGTTACGGAGATTGGACCGCACAAGCCGGACATCATCACTGTCGCCTACGGCACAAACGACTGGTCGCACAAGAATACGAAGGAGACGTTCTTCGCGCAAATGAACGGCTTCTACGCCAATTTGCACAAGCTGTATCCGAAAGTGCCAGTATTCGCCATCCTGCCGATCTGGCGGCGCGACCACGACCGCGTGACAGACATCGGCACGTTTGACGAACTGCGCGGCTACTTGACGGAAGCCGTCAAGCCATACAGCAATTTCCGCCTGCTGGACGGATACAATTATGTCCCGCATCTGGAGGAGGCGTTCAGCGATCAATATCTGCATCCCAACGACTTCGGATTCGAGTTCTACGCGAAAAATCTCATCGCGGATATAAAGGACGCGTTGAACGGATGAACGAAAGCGTCACTCATCTTCCATTTCCCGTGCGCCGCATCATGTTCGTGTGCCACGGCAATATCTGCCGTTCGCCGATGGCGGAAATGGTCATGGCGTATCTTCTGCATCAGATTGGGAGAGATGATATTACGACCGCTTCCGCCGCAACGAGCACGGAGGAGATCGGCAACGGCGTCCATCCAGGCACGGTCCGCCTGCTGAATCGTCACAACATTCCGATGCGGCGGCATGAAGCCGTCCAACTGACGCGGCGCGACGCTGAGCGCTACGATCTGTTCATCGGCATGGATGCGGCCAATCTGCGCAACATGCGGCGGATTCTTGGAAACGACGCGGAAGGCCGCATCTTCAATCTGCTGGATTTCTCTGACAAACCACGCGATATCTCGGATCCATGGTACACGGGCGATTTCGAAACGACATTTTCGGACATCATGGAAGGCTGCCAGGCGCTGCTGGACGTCATCCGAAAACCACAAATCGTTGATTAGGAACCACGAATGAACACGAATGAACACGTAAATTTTTCAAACCACAGATTACACTGATTAAACAGATTTTACAAATTGCTCCCCCCAGGAGCCGACAAGATGCTATGGATTCAATGATGAAACATGACGTTGATTGAATATGATGCAAACGGCTCCTGCGGCTCGGCGGTTGTCATCCGCTTCGCGGGAGAGGAGAGCCATCCATGGGCCATAAGTCATAAGCAATGAACCATAAGCGAGCGAAGCTCGTAAATAGTGATAATAGAAGGATAATAGATCAGGATGAAGTTTGACAAAAAGGATTTGATTGGTTTGGCGACAGCATGGGCGGCGTTCATCATTTTCACGATTGTTGTGATGAATGTGGATGTGCAGGCCATTGGGCCGGAAGGCACGAAAGTCGGATTGGCCGGCCTGAACAGCGGGCTGCAGGCCTACGGCTACCATGAAGTGTGGTATAAACTGTCGGAAGTCTTTGGGCTTATTGCTCTTGCGGTGGCGGGCGGATTCGCGTTGCTGGGGGCGTGGCAGCTTTACAAAGGCCGTAGTTTGCGCGCGGTGGACAAAGGCGTCTGGCTGATGGGCGGTTTCTACGTGCTGGTCGTGTTCTATTATGTGTTTTTTGACAAATTCATCGTGAATTACCGTCCTGTCTTGTCGGAGGAAGGACTTGAGGCGTCGTATCCATCGTCTCACACGATGCTTGCGATCTGCGTCCTGCTGACGGCGGCGCATCAATTCCATTATCGCTTGAAGCAATGGCTGAGGTTGCGTTTCTGGGCGACGGTCGCCTGCTGGTTCGTCATGGTGGAAACAGTCATCTGCCGTCTGCTTTCCGGCGTCCATTGGCTGACGGATATCATCGGCGGCATTCTGTTGTCAACGGCCTTGATTTCCTTGTACTGCTTTGTGGAGAAGCATTTTGTGGAAAAGAAAGAGTGATTGGTTATGAAGAACTTTGCCGCGTTTGACGAACTGCGTCCGAAGCTGGAAAAACAGTATGAGAATGTGGTCTATTCTCAAGAGAACTGCTGGGGCGAAGAACAGCTCCGCACGGCTTGGGAGGCTCATAAGTCACAGAATCCCAATGAAGAGCGGATTCTGTCGCGGGCTTTTCTTACGGCGTTGATTCTGCGGCACGCTCCCGTCGGTGTGGAACCGTTCAATCCGTTTCCAGGCAAATTCGAGACGTTTGGTTTGCTTCAGGAGGATTTGAAGACGGGATATAATCTGGCTGCGGAAAAAGTGCCGGGAGTTATTTGCAACGGGGCGGACATGGAGCTTGGGGTTGGCTGGATGGTGGACCGCAGCCATGTGGCGCCAGATTGGAAAAAGTTGCTGAAGGTCGGGCTGCCCGGATTGATTGAACGTGCGAAAAAAGGTTCTTCGCCGTTCCATCGGTCGGTCGTGATGGTTTACGAGGCGTTGGCGGAATTCTGCCGCCGAATCGCCGTCGTCAACGAAAATCCAGTCTATGAGGCGATTGCCGATCATCCGCCGCGCACCCTCCATGAGGCGTTCGCCCTCGCATACGTTCTGCATGACGCCATCGAATTCGCCAATGAAGAAGTTCGGACGATGGGACGTTTCGATTCGCTCTATATCGATTTCTTCCGCAACGATTTGAAAGATGGGCGGTTGGACCGTGATTCAGCGAAGGAGCTGATCAAGTTCTTCTGGATTGCTTTCTACGCACGATATCAGGGAAAACGTTTTGGAAAGAATTTCTGCTTCGGGCCTGATATCAACGAGTTGTCACGCCTTGCATTGGAGGCGTACTATGAAATGGACATCGTCGATCCGAAGCTGTCCATTTTGGTGCGCGACGACATGCCGCAGGATTTTGCCGAACTGTATGCACGTTGCATTCGCGACGGGCGGACAGCCATCGTGTCGCTCAACTATCAAGTCATCGTGGATGGGTTGATTCGCCATGGGCGAACGCCTGAAGACGCCGCCGATTTTGTTCCGATCGGCTGCTACGAGCCCGCCGTGGCTGGAAAAGAGATTTCCTGCTCGGGTTCGAGTCATCTCTACTTGCCAGTCCCATTGTTGCAGATAATCAATAACGGATTGGATTACAGCACTTTCGACGATTTCAAAAACGCGTATTTGGAGCAGATCCGTAAAAATTGCACGATCATGGCCGAGCGGCAGATTCTTTGCGATCTGGCGTGGAAATACGTCAATCCCGTGCCGTTGCTTTCTGGAACATTCGATTCCTGCATGGAAAAGGAACGGGACATTTCCGATTCGGGGGCCCTTTACAATTCAACGGGTTGCGTCATTTCCTATTTGGCGGATGCCGTCGATTCATTGGAGGCGGTCCGTTATCTGGTGTATGAAGAGAAGCTCTGCACGTTGCCGGAACTGCGCAAGATCCTGAAAGACAACTGGCAGGGACATGAAAAACTGCACATGATCGTGTTGCAAAAGACGGCTAAATGGGGCAACAACAATCCACGAACCGACGACTTGGCGATTGAAATTGCCGCGTTTGTTTCCAAGCTTCTTTTCAAATTGCCCAATGGCCGCGGCGGATTCTTCTTCCCGTCACTGTATGGACAGTTGGTCGTTGAAAAAGGAAAAATGATCGGTGCGTTGCCGTCCGGACGGCTGGCCGGCGAACCGATGTCCAAAAACATGGATGCGGTCATCGGCATGGATCGCAATGGAATCACGGCTTTGATGGATTCCGTCCTGAAGGTCGATATGCGGCAGTTCCCCTGCGGAACTTGTCTGGACATCATGTTGCATCCCACTGCCGTCCAAGGAGATGATGGTATTCAGATTCTGGTTTCCATCATCCGCACGTTCATCGCCCAAGGCGGCAGCGGCATCCAATTCAACATCTTCGATGCCGCTGTGTTGCGTGATGCGCAGATCCATCCGGAGAAATATGCGAATCTGCAAGTCCGCGTATGCGGATGGAATGTCCGCTTCACCGATTTGACGAAAGAAGCGCAGGAGACATTCATCCGCCAAGCGGAGACGATGTAATCGTCTGAATGGCTTGTTGTTATGCCAACGTGATGAGTTTGCCATCCCATTGCAATGACGTGCCATAGGGGGCGCTAAGTTCGTTTAGCAGATTGAAAATCTCCTCCGCTTCGGCTGGAGGAGCGATGATTGGCAGTCCGTTCATGTCGTCTTTGCGGTCGAAATTCAGATAAATCGGAAGTAGTGCGAAGGATGTCATTTTGCCGTTTTCGAAGGTGAGTTTCGGCAGGACGGTCTGGTAGTTCTTCTTGTTGCAGTGCAGGCCGACCGTGTTGCCGCGTGAACGTACATAGAGGGCTTCCTGCGCCGTCGCAAATATATCGACATCATACTTTTCCATGAAATCAGCCGGAAGATGTTCTACCTTCAGGCCTTGGTAGATGAAATCGCCCAACGAATAGAAAATAGGGCAGCCATTGTAGATTTCAATCGGACGCAGACGATGGGAGCCGCCGCCGAAAATTGCCGCGCAGCCGGCGTCGATACAAGCGTGGGCGAATTCCGTCAGATAAGCGGGCGGATTTTCTTCATGCGTGTTGTCGTTGTCGTGGCAATGGATGAGCATGAACGCGTAGTCGCAGGTGATTCGGGCTTCGGCGATAGCGGCGGTGATACGCTTCAAATCAGTGGCGTTGCAGGATGTAGCAGGCGTGTCGTTGTTTGTTGTAAACATCGTTTTTCCAAGAACAAACACGCCTTCCTTATCGGGAGTCTTATAGCCTGTGGCAATGGATCTTTCACGATCGTAGTTGACATGTGTCTTTTCCGCTATGCGTTGCAAATCATGCAAATCGTTTTCATCAATATGGAAAACCTCTTCGTGACGAAGGTAGTTCACGCCGGGGCGGGCAGGCGTTGTTTTCGTGGCGCGGCCAGCCTTGGAGGCGGTTTCGAAGGAGGCATCGACGGCGAAAATGGCGATTTTCTTGCCATTGGCTTCCAGAATGGCGGGTTTGGCGGCCTCTTCAAGGGAGCGTCCTGTGCCGGAATGCGCAAGTCCTTTGCTGTCAAGCGCATCGATGGTTGACAGCAAGCCGTTGTAGGAATAGTCGAACGCGTGGTTGTTGGCGTTCCCGAAATAGTTGAAGCCATAGCGGAGCAAATCATCCAGGCAGGCGCGGCGTGTATTCAGCCAAGTGCCTCCGCTGTAGGCACCTGCGTAGTATTCGAAATCGGAGAGATTCGTCTCCAGATTCGTGATTCTCACATCGCAGGTATTGATGAACTCCGCGACAGCGCGCAGAGCATCGTCGTATTCTTTGGGAAGATCCGAAACGAAAAGTGAATCGCCAGTGCCGGTTACGGTTAATTTCTGATATTCTGTCATTGCTGTTTTCCTTTTATGTAAACTGTTTATTTTAAACCACGAATGGACACGAATTCACACGAATTTTTATAAAACCACAGATTACACAGATTACACAGATTTTCATAAATTGCCTCCCCGCAGGCGCCGATAATCGCCAGGAGGAATAATTGGCAGATTACGAAATCCAATCGCAAAGGAATTCCAACGGCTGCCTGCGGCTCGGCGGTATGAATCCGCTTCGCGGGAGGTGTCGAGCCATCCATGAGCCATAAAACCTGAACCATAAGCCATAAGCCATGAGCCATAAGCTCTTATTGCAGGCAGATGATGATGGTTTCGATGGCGAGAGCAGTCTGGCGGACGGTCGCTTCGGGGGAATCGTCGGGTTGATGCCATGCACCGTCGCCTTTTTGACGTGTGAGCAGGGCGGAAAGGAGATCATGCTGCCAATTATCCTGCACAGGCGTGGCGGCGCGATCCCATGCGAAAAGGGCGCGTGCGGCCCAATAGATGGTTTCAATGGTTTCCGTCTTCCAATTCAGGAGCCGCGTCTCCTGACGGAGCGGCGACAGCGAATCCACGTCATCCGTCGCCGTCGCCAATTTTGCCGCAAAAGATTGGCAAGACTCAAGTCCTTTGAAAAAAGAATCTTGTAACTTGATTTCACCATCTTTTGGTCGTGTCAGAAGGATGACGTCCAACAGCCATAAACGGGCGGCGGGAGGGCAGTCCATCATGGCCGGCGGCGGAAGACCGTCGGCTTGTTTTGCGCGGAGCAGGGCACGGATGTCGATGGCCCTCCGCCAATCATCCATCGGGCGGAGGTTCTTTTTCAGAAAAGCCAACGCCAACGGAATGGCGGCGGCTGGTTCTGTATTTTTAGCGTTCTGAAGAGCGCATGCCGCCAGAGATGTGATGGCGGCGTCATGTCGCCATGAACCGTCCGGAAGTTGTTCGTGGACAAGATATTGTGTCCCTCTGAAGACAGACATGGCGCCTTCCAGTTGCAAAGAGGCGCCGACGGAGTCGGCGCGCGACGTCATGCAACATAATATTGTATAGAGAAGGGACAGACGGAACAAAAGCGACATGAGGGACTGACCCAAGAGATTTATATTTATTGTTTCACATTGGCAGACCAGCGGACGAGCTGGTAGAGGAGTTCCGTGTCATCGCCTGTCATTTCGGAATCTTTGTCGCCGCGTTTGATGCCGAGGCCGATGCCGCAAGCCACGTAGCGGCCGCGGCCGTATTTGCCGACGATGACGACGGGATTGTTCTTTTCATCGACGGCGATAACGGTTCCGTTCTTGCCCGGTTTCATGACGGAGAAATCCACAAATGTCGTTTCCGTAGGACCTTGCGGAATGCTCTTGGCCAACGCATGTTTGCCGGAGGCTTTCCAGATACTACCACGGACGGGTTCGGCTTCGACCGACTTGACGATGTTCGGACCAAGATTGAAATAGCCACGCATGCCGACGAGCGCATGAGTCGTGATGACAGCGCCGCCTTTTTCCATGAATTTCTGGAAGAGCTTTGCATTTTCCTCTGATTTGAAGAGCTTTCCGTTTTGGCGTGGCTGCGGGAGGATGATGATTTGGCAGGGCTTCAGGGAAGCGGGGTCGAGATTGTAGAGCGGCGCGGCATCGAACTGGTCGTTGTTCTGCAACGCTTGAAGGATGGTTTCGGCTCCGTATGCGCGGTCCTGCCAGACGGCGACGCGTGGCTTGCCGTTGTTCGCGAACTGCGGCGGCGCGGCCATCAGCAGGCGGAGCTTCGTTTCGTCTTCGTTGAGGACGATGAACGACTGGCTACGCGTCAGAATGGTCTTTTCATCGGTAATTTCAAGACGGTAGCGGCCCGGTTCGGGCGGCGTGAACTGGCAGACGAAGTTGTTGCGGACGCGATCGAAGCGGATGGGCGGCTGTTCCTTCAGCAGGTAGCCGTCCTTCATGAGACGCGGCTGAAGTGATTTCGGGAAGACGGTTTTTGGGGGGAATTCCGCCGTGATGCGGATCGGTTCGCCAATGGGATAAAAATCCGTCGCTTTCAGTTGCTTTCCTGGCGTGAAGGCGTAGGAGGCACAGACGGAATGATGCGGGAGGAGGGTGCCTGCCGGAGCACTGGTGACGTTTTCCTTCAATTGCGGGAGGAAGCGTGTCGCGAAGCGCGAGTCATGCTGGAAGCAGATAAAACCGTCCGCGCCGAAACGTCTGGCGGCATTGATTTGCTCGGCGGTTTTGGCAGGATCGGAATGTTCGTAAGTACCGATACCTGCGTAAACAGGCATTCTGGCGGCAGTTGCGGCGGTCTGCGCCGCGACGAGGCGTTCCAGGAAGCCCGTGTCGTCACGAGTATAGTCCATGGGGCAGACGAAATCGAGCCAGCCGTTTTTGATCCATGTGACGGCGGATTGGGCAATGGATTCGGGAGTACCTTCCCAGTCCGTATAGACAGCGGCGGAAATCTTGATGTCCGGCCGGATGGCTTTCGCTCCTTTGTGGACGGCTTCCACGAGAAGATTGATGTTGCCTCGACGCCATTCGTTGAATTTCAAACGGAGCTTACCGCCTGGATGGCAGGACTTTGGCCAGTCTTCAGCCTTCTTGCCGAGGAACTTTTCGAAGGCTTCGCGTGCGGAGTCGGAGAAGTCGCCTGCGGAGCTTGGATCCGGGTAGCGGATGTAGTCCAGATGGATGCCATCCACAGGATATTTGCGAACGATTTCCAAAAACGCATCCAGTTCCATCTGACGGTTTTCCGCAAGATGCGGGGCGAGGAACTTGGAGTCTTTGCCGTGGATGGTGACCTGTGTCCGTTTGGCTTTCTGCATTTCCTCCACGAGGGCGGACGGCGTGTGGCTGCCCATGTTCCAACAAACTTTCCAGACGTGCATTTCGATGCCGTATTTGCGACAAGCTTCCAGACACAGCTTGATCTGGTCTCCGCGGGTGGCGACGCTCGGATGGCGCGGCAAAACATCGCTTTCATAATCCGCGACATAGCCCCACAGCATGTTCGGGAAGACGGCGTTGAAACCGTTGTCCGCCAAATACTTAATGGTTTTGTCCCATCCCCAGTCGCGGATGCCGTAGGCCGAATGAATCCAGACGCCTCGAAGTTCGTTCGGACGCGGGGGGAAGGTAAGGGCGAATGCAGATTTCAACGCCTGGTCCGCCTCTTGGGCTTTCTGGAGAGCGTCGTTGTATTTTTTCTGTTCTAGGAGGTTCTTTGCCTCGTTAAAAGTTGCTAGAGCCTTGCTTGCGGCTTCACTGGCCTTTTCCGTGCCTTCATCCATGACCATGCGATAGAGTTCGTTGAAGTTTTTCGCGTCACCAAAGACGCCGGCCTTGTCGATGGCGGTCTGGACGGCCTTTTCCCAAACGGCGGGAATGATGCTGCCGATGACGGCCAAAAAGAAACGTGAGCCGTCACTGGGCGATTGGTTGAGATAGATATGGGCGAAGGCAGCACCGTGCGGGCCAAGCGTGACGGCGTTGTAGCCCAAATCTTTGCCGTTTTTGTCAATCCAACGGCCGATGACTTTCACCTTCGAATCGGGCTTCGGGACTGGGTGGGTGATGTTCCAGGAGCCTTGAGCCATGGTGTCTGGAAGGCCGGGCAGAAGTTTTGTGTCGAATTTGATGGCGGTCGGTGCACCAAGTTTCGAGCCTGGAACATATTCTGGCGACTGAAGGTCGAGCAGTTCCGCCAGACGGGCGTCACTGGAGTAGAACGTCATGATTTGGCCACCGTTCTTGACGAACGTCTCGATGGCGAGATAGTCATTGTCCAGTAGCGCGGCGTTGTAGGGGAAGACGGCTAATTTGACGCCTTCGAGCTTTTTGACCGTGATCTCGTTGTCTGGAATGACGACTGTTTGGATGCCGAGAGCGGCGAGGGTAGAACGAATGCGATCGGCATGGCTTGCCATTTCGCCGGCTCCGGGGCTGTCCTGCCGGACGGTGCCTTTGATGATGGCGACTTGCTGTGCGATGGAGAGGAGAGAGAGACCGATCATAAGTGTGAGGAGTTTTTTCATGGTGTCCTGTCGTTTTTTTGTTTTGACCAAATTTCATTTCCCATAATATAGAAGTCCATGGATGATAAGCAAGTGCGGAGAAAAGAAGTCATAAAAAGTCATAATTTTAGTTAGGAATCTGCATGACTTTGCTAAAAAGTGAATTTTACAACTTGCATTTATCTTGTTATGAGATAATTTAATTATCCAAAACAATATTTCCAGGAAATCGAAAAATGAAACCTCAAAAAGGAGCTCGACATGAAGACAGAAAGACGTTTTACCTTGATTGAAATGCTTGTGGTGATTGCAGTGATCGGCATTTTAGCGGCGATGCTACTGCCGGCCATCAGCAAGGCCCATCAGATGGGGTTGCAAGTCCAATGCCTCAACAACGAGAAACAGATTGGTGCGGCGATGCAAATGTATGTGCAGGATAACAAGATGTATTGCCTCCCTGGCTACAACAAGAATGTTTATGAACACGGAGGGACGAATTGGACACGCTTCATTTACAAGTATTTGCAGGAAACTCGCTGTTTGGATTGCCCCACCAGTCCGGATGGACCGCCGACGGAGACGACGGAAGGATTCCACTTGTACGATGGAAATTACGGATGGAACTTCGATGGGACTAACGGGACACGCGGCACGTTATATGAACATGTTACAAATCCAAGCAAAGGATATTTGTTCTTTGACAGCGGTGACCAATGCGTGACCGTCGGCTTGAACACATGGGGCAACATGATGGAGGAGTTGGACTTGGATTGGGACAGCGGTCTGGAAGGGGCGAACCGCCATCAGAACCGTGTACTTATCTTTTATGTCGACGGACATGCCGAACAACGGTCGTTGCAGACATTTCTGGCATGCCCGAACAAAAACAACCAGGCTCCGTGGTATGTGGAATGGGAGGAAGGCGAGCTGAAGATGGGGGCTATTCCGTATCCAAGCCGCCGTTGATTGATGGAATCATTTGAATGGACACAAAAAGAGGCTATGATAATGGACGGTTGTTTTTATTATAGTGGTATGGAACATATAAAGGGCGTCCCATGAAGATGAAACAAATGGTATTGATGATGTCGGCCGCGGTTTTGGCATCGTTCGCACAAGCAGCTGATCCGGAGAAGGTTGCGCAGGTCATGGCAGGCGAGCTGAAGGAGGCTCGCGTGTCATGGTGGGGCTTCAATCCAGAGGATTCGACGGAATTTCTGGAGGCCGCGATCAATTCGAAGGTCCCCAAACTGATCATTGACAAACAGGAGTCGCCATGGATTTTGGGAAAGACGTTGCTGTTGGTTTCCAATCAGGAGATCGTCTTTGAAGAAGGCGTGGAGCTTTTGGCAAAAAAAGGCTGTTTCAAAGGGCGGACAGACTGCATGCTGCGGTTGCGGAATATTCAGAACGTGACGTTGCGCGGCGAAGGGAAGGGTGCCACGGTGAAGATGCGCAAGGCGGACTACCATACGGCGGAATATGAAAAGGCGGAATGGCGCCATTGCGTCAGCATTCTGAGTTCCCAGAATCTTAAGATATTGAATCTGAATATGGTGGAATCCGGCGGCGACGGCATTTATCTCGGTATCGCGACGCAGAACAGCTGGCCGGAGAACATCGTCATCAAGGATGTCGTGTGCGACGGCAACAACCGTCAGGGCATCAGCGTGATTTCTGGCGTCAACGTATTGCTTGAAAATGTGAAAATGATCAATACGAAGGGAACGGCACCGGAGGCGGGCATTGATTTCGAGCCGAACCGCGCCAACGAACCGATCCGCAATTTTGTCATGCGCAACTGCGAAACGCGAAACAACGCAGGAGCAGGATACGAAATGTATCTGCCGAATATGGCGACGGCGATTGGACCGCTGGAGATTACGTTTGAGAATTGCGTGGCGATTGGCGACAAGAGAAGTCCGTTCGTTTTGATATCGCAAAGCGGTCCAGGCAAGACGATTAGCGGGCAGGTGACAGTCCGCAATTGCGAATTCCGCGACGCCGGCGGCAACGTCACGCTGCGCGGAACAAGCCCGAAAGGCTTCAAGACGCTGTTTGACGGCGTGAAAATCCGTAACTGCGGTAAGAACAGTGCTAAAGGCCCTGCGATTTTAGTCAATATCGGGCCGAAGGATATTGAACCCGCTGGCAATATCGAATTCCGCAATGTGACGGTGGAGGACGATGTGGCGCGCGATGCATTCTGTTTCATTGACGGCGGCGCTCAAGGCGGTTTGCGGAATATCACTGGCTCCGTCACGGCCATTATTCAAGGTAAAGAAGGTGTGATGGAATTTTCGGACGAATGGGCCAAAGCGACATATCCACCGACGGTTTTCCGCACCATAGAGCCTTTTGATATGACTGGAAAAACACTTGAACCAATTAATCCACAAGCAGTTATGACAGGAAACAAGCTTGCCGATCTGCGGATTCGACATGGCGGTGAATATTGGTTCTATGCGAAGGCGGGCGAGACCATTCGTTTCACCATTGAATATGGACAGCTTGTGAAACTGGAAGGAACACAAGCCACTGTCAGTTATAAAACGCCTTCCGGAAAAACGACGGCGTTGGAAGCCATTCCGTTCAAGACGGTCGCTGAACGCGTCATCGCAAATATGCCAGAAACAGGCATTTACGCTGTGACGGTCGATGCCGGGCGCAATTGGTCGCGGTTGATCAAGAGCGACCATCCGGTCGTCTCGCCGGTCGAACCGTTCCCTTGCAATCTGGTGGCAGGCGGCGGAAATCGCTATTTCTATGTTCCGGAAGGAACAAAAGAATTCGGCGTCTGTTTCCGCGGCGACGGCGTCGAAGGGCTGAAGGCGACTGTTTTCGCGCCAGATGGAAGCCAAATCTGGCAGAAAGACGATATTTCGCGCATGGAGCAATTAGCTGTGGACGGCGATTTGGCCATGCGTGGCGGCGTTTTTCGCGTGTTCATTCAGGCTCCGACGCATTTGGCGTGCATAGAAGACCACTTCATGCGTCTGGAAGGCATCCCCCCGTTTATTGCGGCGGATGCGGCGTTTGTTATGAAAGCTGTTGACAAGAAGTAAGTTAATCGATATCAGGAGACGATCATGTCGGATACAATTACGAATCTTTTCCATGGTGAAGGCAACCCGCGCAATTCAGAAGGCGCATTCGTGGAATTGAAAGACGGGCGGATTCTTTTCGCCTACACGCGTTATAAAGGCGGCAGCTGGGCGGATGCCGCGACGGCGGATATCGTCGGCAGAGTTTCCGCTGATGGCGGTCGGTCATGGGGCGACTGGAAGTTGATTTTCGCGAACCGTGCACAGAATGTGATGAGCGTGTCGTTGCTGCGGTTGCAGGATGGTCGGATAGCTCTCATCTTTTTGGAAAAGAGCTGGTTGGAACGGATTCCGAAACTGCGTCGCAATGTGCAGGACAAAGGCATTCTGGACTGCCGTCCATGGATCTGTTTTTCCTCCGATGAAGGCGAGACGTGGACGGAACCCGTTGATGTCTGCGAATATCCGCCGATTTACATTGTCGTGAACAACGACCGTCTCGTGCAGTTGTCGAGCGGCCGTCTGATTCTGCCGATGGCGATTCACCACAAGACCAGCCCGAACATCAAAGATGATCAAGTGCTTGGCGAAAGTAATCACAGCCGTTCGGAGACATTCTTCTTCCTGTCCGACGACGGTGGCGCGAATTGGCGCGAAGCTAAACAGTGCTGCTATCCGCCGCAATGGCTGACGTCCGGCCTGCGCGAACCAGGCGTCGTGGAATTGAAAGACGGTCGTGTCATGGCATGGTTCAGAACGAACGCAAACCATCAGTACAAAGCGTTTTCATCCGATGGCGGCGAAAGTTGGACGCAGGCCGTGCCCGCGCCGGAATTTCCGTCCAATGAATCGCCGTTGTCCATCAAACGCGATCCTGCAAGTGGCGATTTGGTAGCTGTTTGGAGTGATCTGGATCCACGTTGGGGCATCAAGCCGACGCCTGAAAGTTGGTTCCGTACACCGCTCGTCATCGCCCGCAGTTCGGACGACGGCGAAACATGGCATGATCATCGCATTTTGGAAGGCGAACCCGACCATGGCTTCTGCTATATTGCCATGCTGTTCACGCAGGGCGGTTTGCTCTTGGCATATTGCTGTGGCGGCGGCAAAGGATGCGCCGTCCTGCAGGATTTGCGAATCCGTCGAATTGAATGGAACTAATTGCGTTCTAGGAATTTATCAGCCTAGTAAACAATATGAATACGAAACCAAACATCCTGTTGATCATGGCGGATCAGATGCGGCGTGACGCTGTCGGCGTCAATCGGCCGGAATTTGCACATACGCCGCATCTGGACCAGTTGGCGAGTGAAGGCATCAACTTCACGCATGCCTACACATCCTGCCCTTCCTGCATTGCGGCCCGGGCGTCGCTCATGACTGGCTTAAAGCCGTCACGCCATGGATTTACGGGATATGACGCGGATACGGAATGGCGTTATCCAGTCACGCTGGCGGGCACGTTGGCGCAGGCGGGATATCACACGCAATGCGTCGGCAAGATGCATGTGGAACCCGCCCGTGCGTTGATGGGCTACCACAACGTCGTGCTCCATGACGGATTTTTGCATGACAAACGACGTAAGTATCGTGATCCCATTGAATACGACGATTATCTGCCGGATTTGCGACGGGAACTCGGCCCGACCGCAGACATTATGGATGACGGGCCAGGCTGCAATGGTTACGCCGTCCGTTGCTGGCCGTGGGACGAACGGCTGCATCCCACATCATGGGTGACGTCAAAAAGTATTGAGTTCCTTCGCCGCCGTGATCCGTCCAAGCCGTTCTTCCTGAAAGTCTCTTATCATCGGCCGCATACGCCGTACGATCCACCGATGTCGTATTTCTCCATGTACGACGGCCGTCCGATGCCGACGCCTGTCAACGGCGATTGGACGTCGTTTCTTTCGACCTACGGCGGGTTGGACTGCCCGATTCCGCGTGAGCCGTTTTTCATTGAACGTGCACGGAAGGCGTATTGCGCATTGGTCACGCAAATCGATTTCGAACTGAATCGTCTGTTTACGGAACTTCTTGATTTGAAGTTACTTGATAATACGGTCATCTTGTTCCTATCTGATCATGGTGACATGCTGTACGACCATGGAGTCGTCCGCAAGTCGCTGCCGTTTGAGGCATCGGCGGGTATTCCGTTGATCATCCGCCTGCCACGAACGCTTGGTTTCCAAGGGGCGGGAACAGTTGATGAACGAACGGTCGAACTGCGGGATATCTTCCCGACGGTTTGCGCGATGGCAGGCCTGCCGATTCCAGAAGGTCTTGACGGACTGAATCTTATGGATAATATGGCTTGCCGTGAGTATCTCCATGGCGAACATGCGCAAGGCGCCATGTCCAACCAATGGCTGACGGATGGCAAGGAGAAATACTGCTGGTTCAGCCAAAGCGGTCGCGAATTGCTGTTCGATTTGTCGTCCGATTCGCAGGAATTGCATGATTGGGCGGCGGAACGTCCAGAGCGCATTGCGTTGTGGCGCAGCAGGTTGGCAAACGAACTAGACGGTCGTCCAGAAGGTTATGTGGTAGATGGCAAATTACAGATCGGACGTCGTCCGATGTCGGCGTTGCCATGGGCGGGCAGGGGATGTTGATGTTCTTTTCGTAAAAATGACAAGCTGCCAAGCAAAATTCGATGCGTTGACTGGTAAAAATCAATTGGTAAGGGTATATTATTAGTTTCGTCATCCTTAAGGATGTCGCTCCAATGTTCCCGATGGAGTGTAAAAAAGACAACCGAACGTAAAAGCGGGACGTTTCGTCAGCTGGCCATGGGAAGCGGCGCAAGTCGTGGCGGCGGCGTCAAAGCGTCCAAAAGGAAAAGGAAAAAAATGGAAAAGACCACCATCATGTCGTTGCTGGACGCCGGTGTGCATTTTGGGCACAAGACGCGTCGTTGGAACCCGAAGATGAAGCCGTATATCTACGGCACGCGCAACGGCATCACCATCTTCGATCTGAAGATCACGATGTACCGCCTGGCCGAAGCATGCGACTTTTTGCATGACGTCGCCGCAAAGGGCGGCCAGATCCTGTTCGTCGGCGCGAAGCGCCAGGCTCAGGAATGCGTTCGTGACATCGCCGAACGCCTCAACATGCCGTACATGTGCGATCGTTGGCTCGGCGGCACGCTGACGAACCAGAAAGTCGTTCTGACGCGTATCAAATACATGAAGAAACTGCAGGCTCAGGATGCGGACGGCAGCCTGGACAACCTCCCGAAGAAGGAAGTCGCCGGTCTCCGCCGTGATTTGGTCAAACTGCAGACGACGTTGGGCGGTATTTCCGAACTGACGAAGCTGCCGGACGCCATGGTTGTCGTTGACGTCGCCCGTGAGCACATCGCCGTCGCGGAAGCGCATCGTCTTGGCATCCCCGTGGTCGCCATCGTTGATTCCAACTGCAATCCGGATCTCGTTGATTACGTGGTTCCTGGCAATGACGACGCCCTGCGCTCCATCAAAGTTTTGATGGACACGATGGCCGCCTCCATTGAAGACGGTTTGCATGAAATCAAGCGTGAAGAAGCTCCTGCGAACGCTCCTGACAAAGATGAAGCTCCCGCCGAAGCCGCCGCTGAAGAGAAGTGATTATTAATAAGGTAGGCGGGGCGAAAGTCCCGCCGTGAAACCATATCCGCAAGAGGAGAAAACAAATGGCTATTACCGCTACGATGGTGAATGAACTCCGCCAGAAAGCTGGCGTTGGTTTGATGGACTGCAAGAAGGCTCTGGTCGCAACGAATGGCGACATGGACGCCGCTATGGAATATCTGCGCAAGGCCGGTATCGCGAAGGCTGACAAGAAAGCCGGTCGTTCCGCCAGCGAAGGCGTCGTCGAGACGTTGATTGAAGGCAAGACGGGCGTCGCCGTCGAAATCCTGTGCGAAACGGACTTTGTCGCCCGCACGGACGCTTTCAAAGATTTCTGCAAATACGTCGCCCGCACCGCGATGGCGATGGACGCCGATGGCGACATCAGCGAGAAGCTGGCCGCCGCGACGGAAGAAGAGATGAAGGTCCTCATCGGCAAGCTCGGCGAGAACATGCACGTCCGCCGCGCCGTCCGTTGGACGACAAACGGCATCATCAAGGAATACAAGCACCACCAGGGCGGCCCCTTCTACGGCGTCATGGTTGACCTTGAAGGCGAATACACCGACGAACTGGCCATGGATGTCTGCCTGCACATCACGGCCAACGCCCCGAGCTATGTGACCTCCAAGGATGTTCCTGAAGCCGTCATCGCGAAGGAACGCGAAATCGCCGCCGCTCTGCCCGAACTGCAGGGCAAGCCCGAGAAGATTCTCGAAGGCATCCTCCGCGGCAAAATCAACAAATTCTTCACGACTGCCTGCTTGATGGATCAGCCGTGGATCAACGACGAAAAGACCACGCTGGCGAAGGTCGCCCCGAAGCTGGTTGTGAAGCGCTTCATCCGCTGGCAGGTCGGCGAAGAAGTGAAGTAATTCAGTCTGAACGTTTTTTGTAACCCATTCAAGGCCTGTGCGGATTTTTCGCACAGGCCTTGTTTATATTTCACAAGGAGTGTTGTCGATGGCCAGAAGAAATGATTATCATTCGCCGCGCAGAGAAGACGGCTGGCGTGGGGCGCATCGTGATGAAAGCCGCCGCTATGGCGATGATGGCTTCAGATACAGCGAGGACAGTCGTCACTATGGCGATGATGGCCGGAATGTCGGCAAACGCGTCGCTCGCAAAGGCGACCGCCTCCAAATTCATTACACGTGCTTTGACGAAGATGGCAAGAAACTTGAATCGACGCATGACGGCGGGCCTGCTCCGACCATCACCCTCGGAGGCGGCGATGTCCTAAAGGCTCTGGAAAAGGCATTTACGGGCATGGCGGCTGGCGAACGGAAGACTGTCACGCTTGAACCGAAAGACGCCTTCCCGTATGATGAAGACCTTGTTACAGAAATCACGCCGGACAAATGGCAACTGGACGAACCGCCGAAAGTCGGCATGACCATCGATGTATTGGACGCTCCCGATGACATCGCAGACGAAGATGTGAACGAAGACGACATCATGCAGGGTGTCGTCACCGAAATATTGAACGACGGCACGGCTATCGTTGATTGCAACCATCCTTTGGCGGACAAGACGCTGACGTTCGAACTGGAACTTGTCAAAATCCTGTCATAAATAAGTAGAATGGAGCAAAAATGAAAGGCGAGTGCGTCAATTGTCTTTTTGCTTTCCTGCTTGTTATGATGATGCCGTTGATGGGAAGTTGTGGCGTCAAGAGATCACCAGAAGCAAGAAAACATTATATAATATGCACTACTAATCTTAAATTACTTACCATGGGAATGCTTATCTGGGCCGAAGAGCATGAAGGCGAACTACCAGAAGCACAGGGGTGGGAGGAAAAGGTAAATCAATCTATTGAAGAAGATAAGTATTTCTCATGCCCTAGTTGCAAAAAACACTACATCTATTTAGGAAATGGTCAAAAACAGAATGCTTTTAAAGAGCCATCAAAAGTCATCGTGTTTATATGTGAAGGAGATCATATGGGCAAGACGAATGTCGCTTTCCTTGACGGACATATCGATCTTTTGGATACCGAAGAGGTAGAAGCGGCTGTCGAAGCGGCTAAGGCTAATGGAAGTCTGCCACAAATGAAGTGATATTGCGTCAATTATTTCCATTAGACGCGGTCTTGGTAGTTCCACCAAAGCGGAAGCGGGAGGAGGGCTTCCACGACGGGGCGGATTTTCGCGGGAATGTCGCAGACGGAGGAGGGTGGCAATGGCCCGAACAGGAAGCGCGTTGCGTCCAAGTTGTTCAACGTCAAATCTGCGGTCATGCCGTCCACTTTTTTGAACATGCCGTCTTTATATTGGATGGTTTCCATGCCGTTGACGGCCAGCGTGAACTCTCCATCCGGAAGCGATGCATAGGTTGCTTTCATGGACAGCATCGCCATGGCGACTTTCGCAAAATGGATGATTTTGAAATTATCGGCAGTCGTCACATTGATGCTTTCGGCGATTTTGCTCGCCATGCGATTTAATTCGACATCCCAAGGCGCCGTCGCGAAGGAGATGGAATCGAACGAATTGGTGGTCAACCAATCCAGAAGCATCTGGTATTCAACGGCTGGCGACAACGCATAGTGTTCCGTGATGCGACCGGAATTCGGATAGTTCGACAGGAAACCGGCCGGCATGCCATCGGCAAATGTTGCGAGCCATGGCGTGCATTTCCACGCATGGGTGACGTCGTAGAACCGCTTGTTTTCGCCGCGATCCGAATGCTGGAGGGCGTTGGCATAGACCGTCTGCGCAAAGGAGAGAGCAACGTCATCGTCGCGTGTAATCGGGCGGAAGGAAAGCTTCGGCTGGTATTCGCCTTCATGGCCCAATGATGCATCATAGTAGTCACGAACGTTTTTGGCGCTGATTGTGAAGCTGAAATTCTGACCGGCTTTCTCGAAACCGTAGCGGTTGTAGCGTTGACGCAGGCCGCCGAGGCGCGCGACATCCGCGTCGATTCGTTTCAATTCCACCATGGATTCCGTCATCAACGCCTTCATATAGCCTTTTTTACGATATTCCGGACGCGTCGCGACGTTGCCGACCGTCGCAAACAGCACGTCATGTCCCGCGATACGCGTCGGCAACGGATAGATGCCGACGGCCGCCGCAACTTTTTCGCCATCCTTGATGGCCACATGGCGCCACATGACCGTGTCATCATGCCGCCACATGGCGGGCAACGTGTCCAAAAACGAATATCCCTCCTGCCCGTGCGAAAAGCACACGTTCATCGTGTCGAGCAGTTCATCGAATTCGTAAGCCGTCAGTTTTACGATTTTCATGATAGCCTTCAGCGTTTGTTTTTCTTTCCTTTGACGGGTGGTTCCGGCGGGGCGGGCGGCTCTTCATCCAGATCAAGCTCGTTTAGATCAAAGTCATCTGGAATTTCTTCGTCTTCAAGTTCGTCTGGAGTTGGCTCTTCGTCGTTGTCATCTTCATTGTCGCCGTCTTCCGCTTCTTTTTCATCCCACGGAAGGCCATTTTGCAGATCGTCTTCGTCCAACGGCTCGAGGTCGTCATCCTGCGGCAATGGCTTTTTGGCATGTTTGTCTTTTTGGAGCTTGAGGTCTTCATTGAGGCTGAGGAGCGTCGGCAGATCGTCTTCCACTTCCTGTGCGGGCTTGAAGGTCTTGATGGTGAGAACGTCCATTCCTTCTTCCGGATCGTGTTCGACCGTGCCTTCGAAGGAGATGTCGATGTTTTCATCCGCGTATTTGTTGAGGCGTTTGATCCATTTTTTAGAGGTGATGAGATATTCATCGCCTTCGTCGGTGGTGACGGTCAGTTTCTGGCCGTCCAGTCCGTCGAAGATGTCCAGTTGTCCGACAATCTTCTGTAATTCGTCGCTGTCTTGCATGGAAAATCCTTTTATAAGAGGAATAAAATAATTTTTTGAGTGGTTTTAACGGCAAATGTCATTATATTAATATGGTAAATAGTTTTCATGTGTCAAGCATAAAATATCAATGGTGTGCGGAATGTCAAAGTTTCTGATCGGTGTAATGGTCGATTCCTTCCGGATTCCGATTTATGACGGAGTTGTGAAGGCCCGTGAACTGGGTGCGAACGGTATTCAGGTTTATGTTGTCGATGGTGAGATGAGCGTCGATGCGATGGACGCGGCTCGTCGCCGTGAGTTCCGTTCTCATGTCGAAAAGAACGGCTTGGCGATTTCCGCGCTGTGCGGCGATCTGGGCGGCCATGGCTTCCAGAAGCCGGAAGAGAACGAATGGAAGATTGCGAAATCGAAGGCGATCGTCGATCTGGCCGTTGATTTGGGCACGAATGTCGTGACGACGCATATCGGCGTCGTTCCCGCGGAAAAGACGAGCCCCACCTATCAGAACCAGCTGTTCGTCTGCCGCGAACTTGGCAAATACGCGGAAGCGAAAGGCGTGACGTTCGCGATTGAAACAGGGCCTGAAAAGGCGGATCGCCTGAAAGGATTTTTGGATGATGTCGGTTCGAAGGGGATCGGCGTGAATCTCGATCCCGCGAACTTGATCATGGTCCAGAATGACGATCCTGTCAAGGCCGTTTACACGCTGAAAGACTACATCGTCCATACGCATGCCAAAGATGGTGTGCAATATAAACCTTGCGATCCTGTGAAGGTTTACGCCTCCTTTGCCGAAGGCGGCATTGAAGGTTTGAACATTGGTGAGCTTTTCAACGAGCTCCCGCTTGGAGAAGGAAAAGTGGATTGGGACCGCTATCTGGCGGCCCTGTCCGAAGTGGGTTATCGTGGCTACCTGACCGTCGAACGCGAGGTCGGGGCGAATCCGGAAGCGGATATTCGCACAGCCGTGAACTTCCTGAAAAGCAAAATCTGATTCCTGCTGAAGGGAATCTTTCAAGAAACATAACGAAAAAACCGACCGGCGGCGACGTGCATGCACATCGTCGTACGGTCGTTTTTTCTGTCAAGACATCGAATATTCAATAAAAAAGGCGTTTGACAAATGAAACACAAGATGAAAATCTGCATGCTCATGGCGGCCTGCATACTGCTATGTTCATGCCGTCCGGCCGAGAATAAGGCCAAGCCGAAGGCGCAGTTCCGTCTGACTTACAATATTTTCTTCCCTGCGTCGCATGGCGCGGCCAAGCTCGGCAAGGCGTGGGCGGAGGAAGTCGAAAAACGGACGGATGGTCGCGTCGTCGTCGATGTCTATCCGGGCTCTGTTTTGTCAACGGACAGCGAGAATTTCAATGGCGTCGTCTTCGGTTCGACGGATGTCGGCATGAGTTGCTTTGCCTACAGCCGTGGCTTGTTTCCGTTGATTGAAGTTTTGGATCTGCCGTGGGGCTATCCGGACGGGACGTCCGCGACGCGCATCGCCAACGCCTTCATCCAGCATTTCCAGCCGGAGGAATTGGCGGATGTCGAATTGATGTACGCCCATGCGCATGGGCCGGGCGTGCTGGCCAGCAATCTGCCCGTCCATACGTTCGACGATATGAAAGGACAGCGGATTCGTGGAACTGGCGTGACGGCTCGTGCAGTCAAATGCCTTGGCGCGGATGCCGTCGGCTTGAGCCAAGGTGACACGTATGAGGCGTTGCGCAAAGGCGTTGTGCAAGGGACGCTGTGCCCCATCGAGACGCTTTGCGGCTGGAAGCAGGGCGAAGTGATCCAGGCCGTGACGCGCATTCCGTCGCTTGGTTACACGACGGCGATGTTCGTCGTCATGAACAAGAAGTCGTGGGCTCGCCTGCCGCAAGATATCCAGCAGATCATCCGTGAAATCAACGCCGAATGGATCGCCAAGCATGGCGACTTGTGGGATGCCATGGATGCCGAGGGCGAGGCGTTCGTCCGCAAACTCGGCCGTGAGATTATCGAGTTGCCGCCGGAAGAGGATGCCAAGGCCCGTGAAGCCTTGAAGCCGTTGCTCGAAGGCTGGGCGAACGGTGCCGAGAAGAAAGGACTGCCCGGAAACGAAGCGGTGGCGTTCCTTCGTGAACAGATCACGATGGCGCAAAAAGCCGCTAAAGAAAAGGAGAATTGACCATGTGGGAAAGCTATCGTAAAATCGTGTCCGGTCTTGTTCGGGTGATGGCGGCCGTCGCAGGTGTCGGCATCGCCGTCATGATTGTGGCGACCTGTCTGGATGTCATTCTGCGGCGTTTCGGCCATCCGCTGGTAGGCGTTGTCGATGTCGTGCAGATCGCGGCATGTTTAAGCGGCGCATGCGCGCTGCCGTACACGACGGCCGTGAAAGGCCACGTTGCCGTCGAATATTTCTTCCAGAAATTCCCGCGCGGCATTAGAATTTGGGTTGACGCGTTTTCCCGCGGCGTGGCGATGCTGATGTTCCTTTATCTTTCATATCGAAGTTGGATATACGGCAAATATTTGCTGCGCAAAGGGATCGGAACGCTGACACTGCAGATTCCGCTGTTTTGGGTGCTGTGGTTCATGTCGTTCACATTTATCGTGGTGGTTCTCGTGAAGATCTACAATCTGGCCCACCCCGGAAAGGAGATGATGCACTCATGAGCTTGACACTATTAGGTATATTAGGTTGTATCGTACTGCTGATCCTGCTGGGGCTCAGTATGCCGGTCGGTTTCGCATTGGCGGTCGTCGGTTGCGGCGGCTATGCATTGGCCATCGGCGATCTCGCGGGAGCGGGCCATCTGCTTCTGAGTTCCTGCTACGAGACGTTCTCCAAATACGATTTGAGCGTCATTCCGCTGTTCATTTTCATGGGGCAGATCACCTATCATGCAGGTATCAGCCGCCGTCTCTATGATGCGGCATACCACTGGCTTAGCTGGCTTCCCGGAGGTTTGGCGATGGCGACCGTCGGCGCATGCACGGCGTTCGGCGCCATCTGCGGATCCGGCCCTGCGACGGCGGCGACGATGTCGGCTGTCGCGCTTCCGGAAATGCGCCGCCGCGGCTATGACATGAAGCTCGCGTCCGGCACGGTGGCAGCCGGCGGCAGTCTCGGCATGCTGATTCCGCCGAGCGTCGTTTTCATCGTCTATGGCATCATGACAAAAGTCTCTCCCGCGAAACTGTTCATGTCCGGCGTTCTGCCTGGCCTGCTCATCACGTTGTTGTTCTGCCTGTACATTGGCATCGCATGCCGTATCAACCCGAAGCTTGGTCCGGCAGGCGAACCGACCACGATGGCGGCGAAATTCAAATCCCTGCTGGGCATCATCGAAACGATCATCCTGTTCACCGTCGTCATGGGCGGCATGTTTCTCGGCTGGTTTACGCCGACGGAAGCCGCGGCCATTGGCGCGGGCGCGGGTGTCATCGTCGCTCTCTGCCGTGGCGCTTTGACATGGGCGATTCTGCGGAAGGCGTTTCTGGAAACGATGCGCACGTCCTGCATGGTGTTGATCATCATCGCGGGCGCGTCCATGTTCGGCCGTTTCCTTGGCGTGACGAACCTTCCGTCCACGCTGGCCCGCACGCTTGCGGAAGCGCAGATGCCACAGGCAGTTACGCTGTCCGTCATCATTCTTGGATTCATCATCGCCAGCTGTTTCATCGACGCGTTGGCGTTGGTCATGCTGACGATTCCGATCCTTCTGCCCGTCGTGCAGAAGTTCACGTTCGGTGGTGGCGGCGAACAGACGATGATCTGGTTCGGCACGTTGATTGTTCTCGTGACGCAGATCGGCGTCATCACGCCGCCTGTCGGTGTCAACGTCTATGTCGTCGGCGGTATCGCGCGCGACATTCCGTTGCAGAAGATTTTCCGTGGCGCGATGCCGTTCTTCCTGCTGATTGTCATTGCGATGCTGTTTTTGATTTTCTTCCCGCAACTGGCGCTGTGGCTTCCGCATCTGATGCAGAAACTGGCGGCGTAACTTTTCTTTGGAAAAAAACGGATTTGAAGGAAAAACAGTTGGTAAAAGAAAAAGGATGAGACAAATTATAATAGTGTCTTGTTTTTCGGGAGAAAGAAACCATATAGGAGACGAATATGCAGGAACAGCCGATACGCATTTTGTATTGCACGGATTTTTCGGAGAATGCCGGCCGTGCGTTTGCGTACGCCTTGGAGGCGGCGGCGCTGAGAAAAGGCAGTGAATTGCATCTCATTCATGTGATTCCAGAGCCGGACGCCCAGTATTGGAAGTCCTATATCTATGGTGCGGAAGGAGATGCGGATGACAAGGCGAAAAACGACATCGATGAGAAGATCGACCGTGAATTTCGCCCGCAGATTCCGGAAGGGCTTGTCTTCAAGACCGCTTTCCGCATCGGAAAGAGCCATTTGGAGATTTTGAAATACGCGGAGGAGATCGGAGCAGGGCTGATCGTCGTCGGCCGTCAGGGGACTGGGGCGCTGTCGTCGTTGCTCTTCGGCTCCGTTGCCGCGAAGATTGTGCAGAAGGCGAGCTGCCCCGTATTGGTGATTCCGCCGGACAAATGATGGAACCATCCAATTGGTGTTGCGGTCTAAACGTTTATCAGAATAACAAGCCAGAATGGCGAAAGTCTCTGGCGGATTTGGACAACCTCAAGATATAAGGAAACTTAGAATGGCTGAGACATTGGAAGACCAACTGAAGGCATTGATTGTGGAGCGTCTGTTTCTGGATATCGATCCTTCGGAAATCGAGACCGAGACGGAATTGTCCGAATATGGCGTGGACTCCTTCCTGCTACTGGAATTGGTCGTCGCGATGGAGGAGATGTTTGAAGTGAAATTCGAACAGAGCGACATCAAGGCCGGCGTCCTGAAGTCCGTGAAGTCATTGGCCGACTTGATCAAATCGAAGAAATGACCGTTGGCGGAAATGGTTTCCGCCTTTAACCATCGTTATTAAAATAGAGATACGTAAGATGAAAACGACTGCGTTGAGAATTTACGGTAAAATGGATTTGCGTCTGGAGAGCTTCGAGCTTCCTCCTTGCGGAGATGACGGCATCATCGCCGAAGTCATCAGCGACTCTATCTGCATGTCCAGTTACAAGGCCTCCAAGGCCGGTGAAGACCACAAGCGCGTTCCAAACGACTGCGCGACGAATCCTCCGATTCTCGGCCATGAATTTACTGGCCGCATCATCGAAGTCGGCAAAAAATGGCAGGATCAGTTCAAGCCCGGCGATCGCTTCGGCATCCAGCCCGCCATGCCGATCGAAGGCTCCTACGCCGCGCCCGGCTATTCCTTCCAGACCATCGGCGGAGATTCCACCTACATCCGCATTCCGAGCATCGTCATGGAGCATGGCTGCCTGCTGAAATACACGGGCGACGCCTTCTTCATGGCCAGCTTGAGCGAACCGATGAGCTGCCTGATTGGCGCATGCCATGCGCAGTACCACATTCCCGCTGGAACGTACCATCACAACATGGGCGTCGTCGAAGGCGGCGCATGCGCATGTCTCGCTTCCGCTGGCCCGATGGGGCTCGGCCTTATCGACTATCTGGTCCATGGACCGCGCAAGCCCGGACTCGTCGTCGTGACGGATATCGATGACTCGCGTCTTGATCGTGCGAAATCCATTCTGACGCCTGAAGACGCCGCGAAGAACGGCGTGAAACTCGTCTATCTGAACACGAAGTGCGACAATCCTGTCCAGGCTCTGAAAGATATCAATGGCGGCAAAGGCTACAACGACGTGTTCGTTCTGGCTCCTGTCGCACCCGTCGTCGAACAGGGCGATGCGATTCTGGCCGCCGATGGTTGCCTGAACTTCTTCGCCGGCCCGACGGATACGGAATTCTCCGCGAAATTCAATTTCTACAACGTCCATTATGCTGGAACGCATGTCGTTGGAACATCCGGCGGCACAACGGCCGACATCAAGGAAGCCCTCCAGCTGATGAGCGAAGGCAAGCTGAATCCCGCCATGATGATCACCCATATCGGCGGCCTCACCGCCGCTCGTGAGACAACGCTCCATCTGCCCGACATCAAGGGCGGCAAGAAGCTGATCTACACGCATTGCGACTTCCCGCTGACCGCCATCGCGGATTTCGCCGAAAAGGGCAAGACGGATCCCGTCTTCGCCGAACTGGCCGACGCCTGCGCACGCAACAACGGCCTGTGGAATCTCGAAGCCGAGAAGATCGTTCTCGAAAAGATGCCGAAACTGGCGTAAGCCGTTCGCATTCCGTTGATTGATGCAAGCCCCGCCAGGAAGCCTCCTGTCGGGGCTTGTTTGCATAAGCTACGCTTATGCAGAAGCTTATGGCTTATGGCTTATGGCCTATGGCCTATGGATTGCACACAAATCCTTAAGCTTTTAGCCATAAGCCTTTAGCCATGAGCACCCCGCCGAAGGCGGTGGTTCATGTCCCTTTCGTCCCTTTCGTCCCTAAAAAATTGGCTAAACTATGGATAAAATGCCGTCTTTTCCAAAAGGCGAACCTGCCTTCATACCTTTATTAAAGGAACACAGACCGTTTACGCCAAAATGGGACAATGTGTGTCCAGACGGTTGTCTGGATGCGACGAAAGGAATTTGCCTGAAATGTGTTTTTCCAGACGATGAAAAACTGCTCGAAACCGCCTATGCGGATTTGCAACGATTCCTCTCGGAAGCTGGAATAAGCGGAAAATCAATTACTTGCAAAATCGTCAAGGCGAAAATAAACATGGAAACGGAGGCCTATCGTGTCGAAATCAATGATGGCATCGTCATCACGGCAAGCGACACAGAGGGCATCCGCCGCGCCGTCTATTGGTTGATGGATCAATTGAAAGTGTCACCGTTTCTGAAACGCGGCGTCATCGAACGGAAGCCGTGGTTGAAGAATCGCATCTCCCGTTGCTTCTTCGGCCCCATCAAACGGCCGCCGCACAATATCGATGAGTTGATGAACGACATCGACTACTATCCGGAGGAATATCTGTCGCTATTGGCGCAGGAAGGCATCAACGGCCTGTGGTTGACGATTACCTTCCGTGAAATCTGCGACACGACGTTGCGGCCTGCCTGCGCGGATGCGGCGAAGCGACTGAAGAAGTTGCGCGCTGTCGTGGAGCGTTGCCGTCATTATGGCATCAAAATCTGGGCGTTCTGCATCGAACCTGCCGCATGGTCGTCCGCCAATCCGTTGCCGAAAGGCCATGAAAATCAATTGGCCTGCGGCTGGTCGGAAGAGAAGAGCATCCACGGCAGCTTTCCGTTCTGCGTCAATTCGTTGGAAGCACGGCAATATCTGGAAGAATGTACCTATTCGCTGTTTTCGGCGGTGCCGCATTTGGGCGGTATCATCAATATTTCCTTCGGCGAACGGCAGACCTCCTGCCTGAGCCGTTTTTCGCCGTTGAACGGTTGCGGGAATCTTTGCGAAGGTTGTTCATTTGGAAGCCCCAAGGAGATTTTCAAAGCTGTTAATGCGTCGATGGCGCATGGCATGAAACGCGCCAATCCGTCGGCGGAATTCATCAGCTGGCTATACATCCCGTATGCGGAGCAAATCGACGGATGGGTGTATGAATTGCCGAAAGATTTGGATGGCGAAGTGGTCGTTTCGTTTAATTTCGAATCCGGCATCACGCGCAATCAGCTTGGACGAACACGGGCTGGCGGCGACTACTGGTTGTCCGCCGTCGGTCCGTCAGACCGCTATTGCCGCATGGCGGAGGCGTGCAAGGGGCACGCGGAGATGTCGGCGAAGATACAAGTCGGCTGCTCCCATGAAGTTGCGACGATTCCCTATGTTCCCGTTCCTGGTATTTTGTATCGCAAATATCGTGAAATGAAACGTCTGGGAGTTCGCCACGTGATGCAATGCTGGTATTTTGGCAACTATCCGGGCCTCATGAACGAAGCGGCCGGAAAACTCGCGTTCGAAGACTTCTCACATGATGAAGATGCTTTTCTTCAAGAACTTGCGCGTCCCGATTGGGGAACGGACGCCGAGCACGCCGTCGCGGCATGGAAGCTGTTTGCGGAAGCCTATGGCAACTATCCGTTGGACATTCAATTCCAGTATTATGGACCGATGCATGACGGGCCTGTCTGGCCGTTGCATCTTAAATTCAGTTTCTCGTCATTGACGCGTTCGTGGCAGCCGGACGCCTTTCCGTCGGGCGACGCGATTGGTGAATGCCTCGCCAATTTCAGGCTCGATGAAGCAGAAAGGCTCTGCGCCATGCTGTCGTCCAAATGGCATGAAGGGCTGCTGGAATTGCAGAAGACAAATATCGAACGCCATCCAATGGAACTTTCTCTGGCGGAGGCACTTGACATCCAGTTTGCTTCCGCTGCGAACATTCTCCGCTTCTACGCCATGCGTCATGCGCTGACGACTTCACAGCCTCAAAACGCACGGCGAATGCTGCTTGCCATGGGTAAGATCGTCCAGCAGGAAATTACTGCATCCGAACGGCTTGCGGAATTGTGTGAACAAGATGGCCGTCTCGGTTATCATTCCGAAGCGGAAGTCTTCAAATATTTCCCGAAGAAGCTCCAATGGCGCGCTAAGCAGTTGAAAAAAACTCTTGGATACGGATTTCAAGGAGGCCCGGCAGACGCTGTCGGAAGGCGATCCGCTGGATGAGTATCTCTTTGAGGATGAGGGCGAAGCGTGGACTGAAGGCGATTGGCGGGAAGTAGGAAGAGACAACATGCGGTGGCGGTTTTCAGCCGATTCGGAAACGGTGAAGGTGGAGGCCGAATTCAGCGGTCACCACGATTATCCGGAGACGGCTTGGCTGATGGTTTATGATCGCGAAGGCATTTCCATGCCGTTTCCAGCCATGCATGTCAGCAAACAGCCGTCGATGGAAACATACCGCGGCTGGCTGGCGGAATTTACAATTCCGCGTGCGACGTTGGGCTATTCGTCGCATTTCCGTTTGGGAATAGAACGGACGGAATATCTGCCTGATGGCACGACACGTCAGACGTACAGCAAGCATGGCGACTATCCGCGCATCTACCGTCTGAATCTTGGCATCTCCATGATCGACAAAACATTGCCAGTTCTGTTATGAAAAACAGAAGTAGGCTGATGGCCTATGGGCCTTTTGTCCTTTATGTAGCTTAAGTCGTTTCTGTCGTTGTAAAAAACGGCTTCTACAAACTTGAAAATGACGGAAACGCGGCTAAAGTAAAGTATATAGACAACTTGTATTTTAAAGCTGTTTGACCAACGGAGAGATGCCAGAGTGGTCGAATGGGACGGTCTCGAAAACCGTTGTAGCTTCGTGCTACCCAGGGTTCGAATCCCTGTCTCTCCGCCATGTTTTTTCTCTATGGGGGGGCTGTGTATTTTTCTTTTTAGGGAAGGAGAATGACATGTCTCTGTGTGAATGGAATTAACAATTTCAAAGGAGTTGCCATGTCTAAAGATGAAATCGCACATTTGAATGAGTCTTCTGAAATGGACGATCCCGTGCACCAGTTCATTCTTGGTGCTACGTATTATAATGGAATAGTAGGTGAACCGGATTACAAAGAAGCGGTGAAATGGTTCCGTTTGTCTGCAGAACAGGGGTATGTCATGGGGCAGTTTTTTCTTGGGCTTTGCTATTTGGATGGCACTGGTGTGGAAAAAAGCAAACCGAAGGGAGTTGAATGGATGCGCAAAGCCGCCGAGCAGGGGGATGCACAAGCACAGTTCAATCTCGCTCTCAGCTATGAAAAAGGCGAGGGCGTGAAGAAGGATATGAAAGAAGCGGCCAAATGGTATCGAATGGCGGCTGAACAGGATGATGCGCATGCGCAATATGGTCTTGGCCACTGCTATTATTGGGGCGAAGGCTTGAGAGCGTGTAAGAAAAAGGCAGTAGAATGGTGGCAAAAGTCCGCCGAGCAGGGGTTGTATCAGGCTCAGTATTTTCTTGCCATGTGCTACTATCATGGCGATGGTGTGAAGATGGATAAGAAGGAGGCGGTGAAATGGTATCGCAAAGCCGCCGAGCAGGGGGATGCCGATGCGCAATTTGAACTTGCACAATGCTATGATAATGGCAAAGGTGTGAGCGAAGACAGGAAAGAAGCTGTGGAATGGTATCGCAAAGCCGCTGAAAAGAAGCATGCGAATGCGCAATACTGTCTTGCCGTCTGTTACTATTGTGGCGATGGCGTTGCAAGAAATTTGAAAAAAGCCTTTGAATGGTGTCAAAAGTCCGCCGAGCAGGGGCTGTCTCAGGCTCAGTACTTTCTTGCCATGTGCTACTATCATGGCGATGGTGTGAAGATGGATAAGACGGAGGCGGTGAAATGGTATCGCAAAGCCGCCGAACAGGGGAAGGTCGATGCGCAATTTGAGCTTGCCCAATGCTACAATGAAGGTGTAGGCGTGAGAGAAAACAAGAAGGCGGCTGCAGAATGGTATAGTAAGGCAGCGGAACAGGGCCATAGAGATGCGCAATTCTATCTTGGCGTCTGTTACAGTGAAGGCTTAGGCGTGAAAAAAGATAAGAAGAAAGCCTTCGAATGGTGGCAAAAGGCTGCCGAACAGGGTCTTAGCGATGCACAGTTCAATCTTGGCGCTTGCTACAAATCGGGCAAGGGCGTGAAAAAAGATTATGCGCAAGCGGTGAAATGGTACCGTTTGGTAGCCGAACAAGGGGACCCCACGGCCCAGTACATTCTTGGAAACTGCTACTTCTATGGTGAAGGCGTGGAAGAGGATGAAGCAGAAGTGTTAAAGTGGTTGCGCAAGGCCGCCAAACAAGGGCATGCTGGTGCACAATACAATCTAGGCATTTGCTACGAATTTGGTTACGGCGTGAGAAAGAGCAGAAAAACGGCGGTGGAATGGTATCGAAAGGCCGCAGAGCAAGGAGAGGAAAAAGCTCAGGAAAGGCTAGAGGAAAATGGCAAATAATTGCCATCCTTCCGCCTCCAAACTAGTTTTGAGGAGGTTCTGTAGTCATGCTGAAGAACAAAAAGCTCTTTGGCTGTAATCTTTACTATAAAAGCCAAGCAATTTCATGGCTGAAGATATTTGCAAACTGCATCATGGATGTTATGGTCTAAAGAAAGCTGTTTGTTTAGTAACTATGTTCAAGGATCATCCATGTCAGATTCAAAACGGATCATATTCACGCAGTTTTCGTTGTTCAGTTTTTTGCTTAGCGGACATTATGGCGGAACACTCTCCATCGCCGATGTCAAAAAGCTCGGCAATATGGCGATTGCGACGATGGATCGTCTCGACGGCGAGATGCAGATGATCGACGGCGTGGTCTATCAGGCCTGTGCGGACGGACATGTCTATCTGCCGGCAGACGATGCGACGATTCCTTACGGCACGATTGCCGATTTTCGTGCCGAACAGAGCGTGAAAATCCACGATGTGCCTAGTTATGAAGCATTTGAAGATCAGATGGCAGCATGCTGCCCCATGGATAATTACCCGCTGGCGATCCATTTCACGGGAGCTTTCAAGCGGATGAAAGTTCGTGCCGTCGCACGACAGGAAAAGGATGGAATCGGACTGGCGGAAGCGGCGAAAGACGAAGCGATTTTCGATCTGCAAAATACGTCAGGCGACTTAGTTGGCTTCCGTCTGCCAGGCTATGTGAAAGGCGTCAATGCCCCCGGCTGGCATCTGCATTTTGTCGATACGGAACGCCGCCACGGTGGCCATGTTGTCAATTTTTCCTTGATTGAAGGCGACTTGCGCACTTGTTATGCCAACGATTTCCAAATCCGCCTGCCAGACGATCCTTCCGTTCTTGCCGGTCTTGATCTTGCCAAAGATTGGAGCCATGATTTGAAAAAGGCCGAAGCGGAACGGTGATCAACAATATTGGTGTTAACCATAACTTCCTCTGATAATAGCCTAAAAGCGAGAAGCGTGATTTGCCCACAAGGAAATCAAAATCTATGAAAATACATATAGGATTGTTGGGGATTCTTATGTTGATGAATTGCCTTGGGGCACGTGAATATTTCACCGTCACCGAAACCAATTGGATCGCTTATCCTGAGCCATTTGAGAAGGGAATCGAAAAGCAGCGTTTTTTCCGTAAGTCGTTTACAGTTCGGGAAGGACTGGTTTCAGCGAAGGCATGGCATTGGCTGGACGATGTCGGCACGATTTATATCGATGGCGTCGCTGAACCTCCAGGCACAGTCAGTCTGGAAGGTGGCCATGATATGACAAAGCAGTTGAAGGCTCCCGGACGTCATCTTCTGGCGATCATGGACATCAATATGGCTGCCAGCGGCGGTGTGGTGTTTCGCCTTGAACTGAAATATCGTGACAGCCATGTGGAACAAGTAGTCAGCGACGCTTCCTGGCGTTGCAGCCAGACAGGGGCCGACGGTTGGAATACGTTGGATTTCAACGATGATGACTGGCTATCGGCCAAGGCCTTTGAAAATGCCATGGCCAATCCATGGGCGGGAATCAGAGACATGACGGCGTTGTTGACACCGAATGACAGAGTTCGGTATGAAGATTTGAAGCGGAAAGAAAAAGAGCTTGCCGCAAGCATATTGGAGAGATTGTCCCATGAGCAGAAGCCTTCCTGCCGTATCGTTTATGAACGTGGCAAGCCGATGTTCGATATCGGTGGACGTCTTTACGAAACCATGTACTACAATACGAGCGAGGATTGGAATAACTATAGTTTTAAACTCAAAGAGCAAGTCGGATATTTTCGTGATGCAGGCATCCATGTGTATGGCATTGGATACAAAACTGCAAGTATTTGGAATCCTGATGGTAGTATAGATTTCCAAAAGGTTTACGACCGTTTGCTTGATGCGCTGATGGATGATCCAGACGCGTATTTCATGTATTGCATCGCCACGGACAATCCGCCGAAATGGTGGTGCAAGGCGCATCGGGAGGAAATCACAGGCTACGCCAATGGTACGCCGGACTTTGAATGCAATGTGGAAATCAAAAATATCGCCGCGCCGTCCATGGCTTCCAAATTGTGGATGAAAGATGTGGCTGATTTTCAGCGTCGCATGGTTGAATGGCTGGAGGCGTCACCATTTGCAAGCCGCATTTTCGCCTATCGCACAGATTACGGCGTCAATCATGAATGGCATTATTATGGGATGACGGAATATATGCCGGATAACAGCCTCCCCATGACGCTTGCGTTCCGTAACTGGCTGCGTGATAACTACAAAGGTGATGTATCGGCTTTGCGTCAGGCGTGGCATGATGAGACGGTGACGTTTGAGACGGCCAATGTCCCGCCGCCAGCGGATCGCAATCGGACAAGCGCCGGAATCTTGCGTGATCCCGCCAAAGACCGTCCAAGCGTGGACTACCAGCGTTGTCATGCGCAAGTCGTCAGAATATGCCTGCTGAACAGCAATCGGACGATCAAGGAAGCATGTGGGCATCGTGCTTTGGTCGGTAACTACTGCGGCTACTTTTTTGGCATGAGCTTTCCTGCCGAAGGATGGCATCTGGAAAATGAACAGTTGCTGGATTCGCCATACGTTGATTTTCAGTGCTCTCCACATATTTATGGTAATGAATCGCGGGCTATCGGCGAACCGCAGCAGGCCCGTTGCCTGTTGGAGACATTCCGTCGCCGCGGCAACAAACTGGCCATTCTGGAAGCGGACAACCAGCCTCACAATTTCCAAGGGACCTACTGCCATTACGCATGGACTCCTGAACAGTCTCGCGCCATCCTTTCCCGCGATTTTGTGCAATCGCTCGTCTGGGGATGCGGCTATTGGTATTTTGATTTTGCACAAGGCTGGTATGCGGATCCCATGTATGCCGATTTCATGAAACAGCTGTTCGCCATTCGAACCATGAAGGAGGACTGCACATCCGTCGCTGAAATCGCCTTCGTCGGTGATTATGAAAGTGTTATGTTCACCAATGTCACAGGGCAGGGGCGCGAACTGTCCATCTTGATCACGTCTGCGCAAGTTCGTGAATTCGTCCATGCCGGAGTACCATTTGACACGTATTCATTTGCGGATCTTACCAGCGGAAACATGCGCGACTACAAGATGTATTTTTTCCCGAACCTGTTTTATCTGACGCCAGAAAAACGCGCCGTCATTGAAAAACTGAAAGCCGCCGGCAAGATGGTTGTTTTTCTTTACGCTCCAGGCTATCTCACGGCGGATGGTGCCTCAGTGGAAAACATGTCCGCTCTGACTGGCATGAAAATTCGACAGGATAATCACCCGTTCGAATCATTGACAACACTTTCGGCGACAGGAGATGTGATGAAAAGCTATGTCGTCTGCCAATTTACACCGTTGTTCCGCATAGAAGATCCTGAAGCCTGTCCGCTTGGCACATTGAAACTGTCGGATGGCGAAGCGGTCACATATGCAGCGAAAGGTCCTGTAAGACTATGCACGACAGGCTTCCTGTCCCGCCAGGCGTTGCGTGGTTTGTTTGCCGAGGCGGGCATTCATGTTTATACGGACGACACGGCCGTGTCTCTTTATGCCAACAAATCATGGGTTGCCGTGCACAGCGCCGCCGCAGGCCATCAACGGCTGCATCTTCCGAGAAAAGCGAGCGTTACGATGATGTATCCGCAACAAAAGAAGATCGGTGACGGCCTGAAAACCATCGAATTCGATGTCCCGCAATCATCGACGACGTTGTTTTTAATAAAGGAAGAGTGACGGCCTTCCACGACCGCCCGCAGGGCGTGATTTTTCGTAACCGTTCAGCCAAACTTGCACAATCTATTTGCAGTACACAGCAAAAAAAACAAAGAAGATTTGCAATACACAGCAAAAAAACGCCGAAGATTTGCAGTACACAGCAAATGTCTTGTTGGCGGTGACTGCATCAGATGACAATGAAATATTCTGGAAAGACGACACTTCAACTGGAAGGGAAGACTATTGAAATCCGCCTGATCACGGAATTTCTGCTGGAGGAGTGATTTTGGAAAAAAATAATGAGAGTGCCTTTACAGTAAGTGATTGTTTAGATAAAAAAAGAAAAAATAATTGACTTTTAGTTGATAAATCTCTATTTGTTGAATAAATTAATTATGTTTGAATGTATTATTATGTCATATTATTGTAACATATTCAGAAGGAGTACAGATGAACACACAAGAATTGGCTGTCCAGGGAGTTGTCATCCGTATAGCAAAAGTCGCTAGTATGGATTATGTTTGCCTCACTGATATTGCCAAACAGAAAAACCCCTCTTTTCCTGCTGACGTCATCAAAAACTGGATGCGTTCCAAAATGACTGTCATGTTTCTTGGTCTGTGGGAACAATTGAACAATCCTGCTTTTAAACTGGTCGAATTCGACCAGTTTAAAAATGCTGCGGGCATGAATTCGTTTGTCCTTCCTCCGCAAGTCTGGATTGAGAAAACAAACGCCATAGGGCTTATTTCAAAATCTGGACGTTATGGAGGCACTTATGCCCACCGTGACATCGCGTTCGAGTTTGCCAGTTGGGTTTCTGTTGAGTTTAAATTGTATTTGATTACTGAATTTGAACGTCTTAAGACAGAAGAGCAGAAGCAACTTGGCTGGTCTGCAAAACGCGAGTTGACAAAACTGAATTACCGTATCCATACGGATGCCATCAAGCAGAACCTTATTCCTCCTGAAGTGAGTCCAAGACAGTCCGGCCTTATTTATGCAGATGAGGCCGACGTGCTCAATGTCGCCATGTTTGGCATGACGGCAAAAGAATGGCGAGACGCAAATCCAGAAAAAACAGGCAATATTCGCGATTATGCTACTATAAATGAACTTATTTGTCTTGCTAATCTTGAGAGTCTTAACGCTGTCATGATAGATGAGAAAATCTCACAACATGACCGTCTGCTGAAACTCAATCAAACTGCCATCCGACAGATGAGTGTCTTAGAGGAGGTGCATTCTCGCCAGCTTCTAAAAGATAGCGATGATTGAAGATTAATATCTTTGGTTGTAACATAATAGTAGTTGAATACTAATATTATTATATATAATACAAATAATAATATGGTATTAAAAAAATATCTTGTGGCATAAAATGTCCATAATAGATTGTCGGTTTGGATGCCGTCGTTGTCGGTTTGAAACAGCCAAATGTCGGTTTGGATACGGCCACATGTCTGTGTAGAAATTATGAAATGACGGTATAAATGCGCGGAGCGCAACCGCCCGTAGGGCGTGACCATTCGTAACCGCCGGTCAGCGACCGTAGGGAGCGCAGCCGGCGGAAAGATGGTCCAAAACATGGCGCCCGTCAGGGTGCGACTATGTGGATCGTTTCACATCAAATATCGTAATAATCCATTGAGCAACCCAGTAACCGCCCCAGTAATCACGACAACCGACCCAGTAACCGATCCAGTAACCACAACAATCGACCCAGTAACCACAACAATCGACCCAGTGACCGACCCAGTGACCGACCCAGTAACCAAAACAACCGACCCAGTAGCCGCCCTAGTAACCGACCCAGTGATAACAAGCATGTCGGTTTGGAATTCGCAAATGTCGGTATAGAATCGCCAAATGTCGGTATAGAATCGCCAAATGTCGGTATAGAATCGCCAAATGTCGGTGTAGAATTGCCAAATATCGGTGTAGAATTGCCAAATATCGGTGTAGAATTGCCAAATATCGGTGTAGAATTACCAAATGTTGGTGTAGAATCAACGATTGTCGGTGTAGAAACAGCAGAATGTCGGTGTAGAATTGCCAAATATCGGTGTAGAATCGCCAAATGTCGGTGTAGAATCGTCGAAGCGCAACCGCCCGCAGGGCGTGACCATTCGTAACCGCCGGTTAGCGACCGTAGGGAGCGCAGCCGGCGGAAAGATGGCTCAAAACATGGCGCCCGTCAGGGTGCGACAAAATGGACTGCAATGATCTATGTTTTCAGCTTTTCCCTCAAAAAAGAAGAATCAAGTTGACATTTCAGATATTTCAGGATAATTTATAATCAAAATAGTCGATACCCCATCAACCGCTAATCACTCATTCAAATGAAATCCGAAGATCAAATACAGAAACCGTCGCAGAAGGATATGGACAGACTGTATCGCTCTGTTCGCAAGGTCATCGAACAGGCGAGAGGCTTTGTGTCTGTCGCCGCAAACACCGCCATCGTGCGGCAGAATTGGGAGATTGGACGGCTGATCGTTGAAGATGAACAAAGCGGAAAACGCAAGGCTGAATACGGGAAAGCGCAGATTGTAGGGTTGGAGAACCGATTAACGGCAGAGTACGGTAGAGGCTATGATGCGTCCAATCTTTGGAAAATGCGGCAGTTTTATCAGACTTTTCCAATTCGAGACGCACTGCGTCTTGAATTGAGTTGGACGCATTACCGCACTCTCATGCGTGTTACAGATGATACGGCTCGTGAATGGTACGTAAATGAGTGTGTAGCATGTGGTTGGGGAACACGTGAGCTTGACCGTCAAGTCTCCATGCAGGTGTATGAGCGGCTGCTTTCCTCCGCTAATCCAGATCGCCGTCGCAAACGGCAGGAAATACCGAACACGCCATTGCCAGAAAAGCCGAAGTCATTGGTTCCAGCCGATTTCATCAAGAATCCCATGATTTTGGAATTCCTTTCGTTGCCTGATAATATCAAATTGCGTGAGACGCAGCTGGAATCGGCCATCATCTCGCATCTGAAAGAAGTCCTGATGGAATTAGGGCGCGGTTTTTGTTTCGTGGCACGGCAAAAGCATATCCAGTCAGGCTCCAACGACTACTTTATCGATTTGGTTTTCTATAACTGCATCCTCAAGTGCTTCGTACTGATTGACTTGAAAATAGGCAGGGTCACGCACAAGGATGTCGGTCAGATGGACATGTACCGCAGAATGTTTGACGAACTGATCTGCCAGCCGGATGACAAGCCGACCATCGGCATCGTTCTCTGCGACGAGACGGATACAGATATTGCAAAATATTCTGTCTTAAGCGGTAACGACAAGTTATACGCCGTCAAATACACGACCGTCATGCCGTCAGAAAAGGTGTTACGACGAGAGATCGCAACGCAGAAGGAACTCTTTCTCCTACAAATGAAGGATACGGAATTGGCGAAAAGACTAAAGAATCACTAACTTCTAGCCGCTTTACACATGACAAGAAAAATGATGGCAAATAGCTTGACAAGTGTAAAGTAGAATATATTTTAATGACATGTACAATCGGATGGAAGGACAATGGCCAGGAGACCGAACCAACCATACTATGACTTGACGACTGTGAGACGGCTTGCGTTGGAGAAAAAGGTAAGACGCAGGCAGCGTTCAGACGGTAAGACAGATATCGACAAGCTAGGGATCAGAGAATATGAATTCCTGTCTATCCTTGCCAGTCTGTCACTGGTGGATTTTAGACATACGGATGAGGAGCATGGAAAGCGTCCGGCGGATGTTTATGTCAAGCCCTTTATTCGTCAGGGAAGACGCGTACCCATCAACATATACATCAAACTCGCCGTCATCGAAGACGAACTGCTGATCATCATAAGTTTCCATAACTAAATAATAGGAGAGATGAACAATGAAAAATGAATGCTTTGATTGTGGACTGCCAATGCAGAGACGCACGAGATACACTGTGGACGATCCATACGTCGGCCGAATCACGGTGGAAGGGGAATATTGGCATTGCTCAAAGTGTGGTGTGGACGAAGTTCCATACGCGACGCTGAAGTCGGTGGAGGACGAACGAAAGCGGATAGCCAATGAGTTGCTGTGGAGGTCGTTGAGGGGGACGGAAGAGTTCGATAGAGACTTCATGTTGACGCATGAACTAGCCGAGTTCCTGGGCATTACACGACAGGCCGTGGCGCAGTCCAAAGTCATTGCAGAGAGCATATTCAACATAACCATCAAGGGATGCCGTTACTGGCTTCGGAAGTCGGCGGAGCTTTATCGCGACAAAGGTGACGGATGGTTTCCGCTGTCCATGCTTGATACCGCTCCATCCAGCCGCCGAACTGGAGGATGGATAAAGACGTCCAAGAGACACAGAAAGGCGGACACAGCCGCTTCTCCTGTCTTGTCTTCCGCCGATTAATAAGTTTGTAAGACAATGTGTCAATTTTGCAAACACTGTCTGCAAAATTGAATTGAATGCATTACTTTTTTCATTTGGGTGATAAACTTACTGCGTCTAGAATTGATATCATCATGCATTTGAGGAACTTGCATCAAATCTATCGGACTTTTTCAATTTGGAACGCACTGTGTTCCAAATTGATAACATGTTGCATTTTAGAAACATGCATCAATTCTGCATGGCTTCCCCAATTTGCGGCACACTGTGTCACAAATTGATAACTTGTTGCATATTAGTTGGATGCATCAATTCTGCATGGCTTCCTCAATTCGCGACACACTGTGTCTCGAATTGATATGTTACTGGGGAAGAAGTACATGCGTCAATTCTGATTGTTTTCCCGATTGGTGACTCATTGCGTGACCAGTTGATTTGGACGCATCACCGCTTCGTCATGCAGATGGCGAACTAACCGCTTTTTCCAATTCATCACACAGTGTGTGACCAATTGATCTGTCTACATCACCACTTCGTCATGTGGATGACGGATGAACCGCTATTTTTCCAATTCATAACGCACTGCGTGACAAATTCCAATGGATTCATTTCCATGTGCTATGTATATGACTATTATTATTGCAGATTAAGATATATGAATGAATGTGTCACTTGGGGCTATGATGTTACAGAATGTTTTCTTCCTCTACCAAATAGACTTATTTATTTTAGTCAGTCCTTCATACATTTCTGCTACTTGATTATACTCAATAAATTTAACACGGCTTTTGATACTTTCGAAAATTGATACATTAAGTTTATCCTCAAACTCCTTCTTTCGACATGCATCGGCTACAATATAGAATCCTGCATGGAAGTCTTGTAGTTCATAGAATTTAGAAAGAGAATTCTTGATGTCCGTTGTGTGTTCCACTTCATAAAAGTTTGATGGCATTCTTCTTTCATTGAACCAAATAACATCAATTGTCATTGCTCGTTTTATCAAGTTCTCGTATGTGAATGGAGGTAATTTTGTCGTATCAGCTATATCACCTAAATGCTGACCGATAAAATTATGATTTTTATCCTGCGCGGGAACGAATGTCTCTTGGCTGCGGAATTTACCAATTTCAACAAGTAACCCTTGATAATAACTATGGCTAAACTGTTCTTCGCTCTTCTTGTTGCCTGGTTTCAATTCTAATTTTTTCAGTACTTGTTCACGAGATTCTTCAAGCGCCCATAACCCAGATTGAATCCTAAAGAATTGATTACTAAGTTGTACAATTCGTCTTACTGTTGCTTCTGGAGTCTTTGTCTTCCAAGTTGAAAAATCCACAATTTCATTAAGGCGGCGCAGGGTAGCATATCCTCCTTCTTTGCGCATTGCTTCAACGACTTGATGTTCTTGTGTTTCTTTTTTCATCGTGATTCACTTTATTTTATTTTGTTTATTGTTATTTAAATGATTATAAAATATCATTGAACTTTTGATTTTCAATTCATAAAATTGAAACGATGTTTCATGTAGTTTACATTCTTTACCAATCTATTCATGCACGTTATGATGGGAATGCTCCAGTTGCAAAACATTAATGTTCTTTTATGTCCATTCGTGGAACTAACTTGACTTTTCCTGTGCCTTGATTTATTCTATTGTCATCTATGAAATCAAATCAAGGAGCAGAATGCCATGAAACTGAATTTCCGCATAGACTGGGGATACCAGTATCTCTATTCACGACGTCACTATCATCCGTATTATCATTGGGATGGACATCTGGAATGCTCCGACGGCGTCATCGAAAAGGTCTTTCAGCTGGACTATCCCGTCATTTGGTTCGGGCCAGGGCATTGCGCGAAAGAGACGTTGTTGGATTCGGCCTGCTGGAAAAGCACGACACATCGCGGCCTGGCGGGAATACGAGTCGAGGCGGATGTGGCGGAAGACGCTGTTTTCAAACTCGTTACGCTGTCGGGAACGTTTGAGTTCGCGGCAAAGGACATTCTGACAAAAGGGCGGATCGAGTTCCCTGTCGGGCCAAAATATTTGGGCTGCCATGTCATTGTGACGCGGACGGGATATTATTGGTTTATACCGAAGGCGAAGGAAGGGCAGGTCGTTTTCGAGGCGGACGATTTGGCGAATTCCGTTCCCGTTCACGATTGGGCGCGCATGCGGACGGCGTGGATCGGGCCAGACAAAGCCGTTGAATTCGAGGCAGAACTTCCTGAAACAAAAGGCGATAGCGATGAAACCATCCTGCATGTCGTCGCAATGGCGGCTCCGGAATACACGCCAGGCGATGAAAAGCAAATCCATGACGAATTTCCGTTGACAGTGTATTGCGACGGCAAAATCGTCGCGGAAGGAAAGCGCTATTATCGCGAACACGACGACTTCATGCAGATGTTGGAAGATATGTGGTTCCGTTTTCCGGCGGTTTCGGGCAAGCATCGTTTTGCGTTGAAAAACGGCAATGGACAATTTTACCTATTGGTCACGCGGATTGTGTTACAGCAGTCGGAACATGTTCATTTGCAGTTTTCTCTGCCTCCATGGGCGTTGGTTGGCGAACCGCTCATTGGGCGGATATTCGCGGCGAAGGCCGCTCGAACAACCGTCCGTTGGGAGAATCAAAGCCTGGCATTGGATTTACAGCCTGGCTGGAACGAATTTCCATTTTCCATTTCCAAATCTGGACACGACATCGTTGTTTCGACGGATTCCACACAAGGCGTCATCCCAATGGTTTATGCGTTGAAAGACGAAACGCCGGAAGTCATGGTCGGCTACGACATGACGGTTGTGCCGCATGACGACAGCGGTTGCATGGATTGGCTGCTGGACTACACATGGCGGACACGTCTTGGCAATTTGGTCGTATTCCGTTCTTTCCGATTTGAGAATCCACATTCCTATAAAGGCGTTGATGTTCCAGATGAACTGCTTGCACGATGGGGCACGTTCTGTCGTGACCATCGCATCCATGTCGAAGCCGCAAACGCTTTCGACAGCGGCGTGCTGACGGAAAGCGCAGGAGACATGCTCCACAGCGTCGGCAAGCATGAATGGCCTGGAGCCGTCTATGCGTTCGATCCAGACTTTGAATGGTGTTCGGAAGACATGAAAACGGCGATGGAACACTATCTCAAACGACTGAAAATCGAAGTGGATCGTGCGCACACCGTCAGCAAACGCGCGGCGTTCGGCGACGCGTCCGGCGGCCATCGCTATTGCTATTTGGCGGGAGCGGATTTCATCCGCACGGAAACGATGGTGCCGCATACGCAACATCTTTGTTCGCAGGCACGTCCAGCGGCGGAGGCGCTTTCCACAGGCGAGTGGGGCGTCCATATCGCCATCCAACATGCGTTCCAGCCGTATTATGAAACGCATTTGGGCGTCTATTATCTGTCGCTATTCCAGCCATGGATGATGGGCGCGAACATGATTTACGAAGAGGACAGCTTGTTTGAACTTTTCAAGGAGGAACGGCAGGCGTGGGACGATCTCCTGACGAAAGGAAAACGCGATATGACGCGTGATTTCTACCGATTCGTCAAGACGCATCCGCGAAAAGGCGCTCCGACGAGAAAAATCGCCTTCATCGAAGGTCGTTACGCCGCGCCGTTCAACGGTTTCATCTGCGGGACGGATCAGTCGCCAGATTATGCGGTTTGGGGGCTCTTTGGCAAAAATGATCCGCTGTGGGGGCATCGCCAGCCGGAAAAATGCCGTCAGTTATTGGATGTATTGATGCCCGGAGCGAGCACGCAACCATTGCGGCAGGATTACACGAAACGGCGGTTCTTCTTCTCTGGAACGCCTTACGGCGATTTCGACGAAGTGCCGACCGAAGCGAAACAAGACTATTTCGACCGCTATTCATTGTTGCTGCATCTTGGCTGGAACACGATGATTCAGGAGGATTACGATAAACTCTCGCATTTCGTGGAGAACGGCGGCACGCTGCTGATTGGCCTGCCGCAGTTCAGTCGTCATGTCAAACGTGATTTCCTTGAAGAAATGTTGGAGCTTAACTTGTGGAATGACGGCGATTTACGTGACTTCTGCGGACTGAAAGTGATTGGGCCGGGCAAACGCTATTCCGGCCAATGGAACGCCATCGACCGCGAAAATTATGTCATTCCAGAGCTTTCCGCCGTGCCAAGCAAATCGCCTGAAGAGGACGGTCCATGCCGTCTGGCAAAATTGGAACTTGCTGGAGCCGAGCCTGTTATCTGTGATGCCATGACTGGCGAGCCGTTGGTCTGTCGTTTCCGCAAAAGGCAGGGCGTCGTTTATACGATCACGGCATACGCGTATCCGGGCCATGAAGCGTTGCAACGTGTGATGGTAGCGGTGATTGCAAGATTGGCGTCGGAGAATCTGCCGCAGTGCCATGTGGATGATCCGTCGCGAGAAGTCTTTTGGAATGAATGGGTTGAGAATGACCATGTGCGCCGACTGATGCTTCTGAACACCGATTGGACAACGGCTGGCAACCACAAAAAAGTTGTCATCGACAATGGTAACATTCAGTTTGAGACGGATGTCGTTGAACGGGAGGCGAAGATATTGACGGTTCTGCCGAATATGATTCTGGAGCCTGATTCGCCTGAATTGCATGTGGAAGTTTTGGATGACGGCGGCATCCGTTGTCATGGCACGGGAAGCCATCAGATGACGATTCATTTTGCGGATCATACAGAAATCAAAACCGTTGACTTGACGCGAGATACAATGGCAGATTTTTAACCACGAAAATCACGAAAATCACGAAAAATCAATGTCTTAGAAACCACAGATCACACAGATTACACAGAAATGTCTTGCAGATGGAGGCCATAGTTCTATGAGTGTTATCAGCAATACGTGAATTTTGAACGAGAATAATCGGAAGGGCCTACGTCTGCTCGGCGGTTCGTCACGCTTCGCGTAAATGCAAAAGATGTCATGCAAAATGATGTCATTTGCTTCTTGCCTTCCCGTTTGTTCATGCTAAATTTTCCTTTGCAAGCTTCTTATTTATACAATTAATTAAAAGGAAAGGATAAACATGAAACGATTTTTGTCGATATGCCTGTTGGCGGCGGTGGCCCTGCCAGCGTTTGAAGAGATCAATATTCTGAAAAATGTGGATTTTGAAGGCGATTATGAACTCTTGCCTGGGCGGATTCCATGCTGGAGCGTCGATCAGGCCGCCGCTACGGAGAATCCAATGGTTCTGCTACCGGGCGAAGGGCCGGGCGGAAAAAACGCCATACGCGTCAATATCGACAAAGGGGAAGTTTTGCGTCAACCGAATGCGTTTCTCGTTGCGGGAGAACGATATCGGCTTGGAGCCTACATCCGCACAAGCGGTCTGAAGACGCCGAAATCGTATCTCTGCGTCTGGAATACAGGCTGGACAAAGGCGATCAATTCATCGGATATTCCGAATGACACGCATGGCGAATGGGTGAAGATCGAAGGCGAGGGCGTTTTGGGGGAATCGCCCAACGGCACCTACAATTTCGGCCTGTACGCCAAGACGCCAGTCGGAACCATCGATATTGCATGTCCTTATCTCATTCCACTGTCGGAAAAAGCCTTGAAAGGCTCACGCATCGACGATCCGAAGGAGCTTGATCTCAGCCGCATCATTCCTGTGCGTCCGTTGCTGATGAAAATCGACGCGGATGATCCGCAGATGACATTCTACGTGCCCGGCCTCAAGAACGACGAACTTGCGTCATGCGAACTGGGCGTGCGGACGAAAATGGCCGGTCAGGAGGATTTCTCCGCATGGAAAAATGTCGATATTGACCAAACGCGGATGGTTCTGACGAAGCTCGGCAATCTACCGCAAAGCGATGGTACGCTGCAAGTTGCGGTTTTCAAAAAGGGCAATCGTGAGGTTGTTTTTGAAAATGAATACGCCATCCGTGTCATCAAGATTCCGCCGAAGGCCAATTTGAAACGGCTCAACAACATGGTCGGCGAAATACTGGACACGGAACTGAAAAACGGCGACGTCACATTCGTCAATCCACGCGAAGGATGGGTGTTCATCGGATTCGACAAAACGTATCGCGACACGACGGCGAAGATCGATGGCGCTGCTGAACCAATTGTCTTCTTCCGCGACGGTGAGCCGTCGGACACGATGCGGCTGCTGACGCTCGGTGAACACACGCTCCATATTGAAAACGCTCCTGCGGACGGCGGGCGGCTGATCATCCGTTCTGTCGCGCAAATCATGCTCTACGCGTTGGATATCGCGCCCAAGCTCGATTATTCCAACTTCCGTTATGACATGGACTTCTGGAAAAAACATCTGCTCCATTCCGTCAATATCTTCGACACGGAAGTGTGGTTGCCGACAGCGGGTCACCAGCTGGCCGTCGACAAGGAAGTTACATCGCGCGGCATGAAGATTCTCGGCAGCCACGGAGTGTTCCGAAAGGAAAACATCAACGAAATCGACAAATTGGTCAATATCATTCGCACCAATCCGACGTTGCTGCGCAACTGGGGGCTGACGCTTGACGAAATCTCCATCAACGACAATCCGACGACGATGCTCGCGACATGCGAAGCCCTATGGAAACTGACGGAGCTCGATAAGCGCGTCTATACATGGTGTTACAGCAGAATTTCCGAAAAGACCTTCAATCCGCGCATCCAGCAGAATCTGCTTTCCGCCTGTTCCAACGTCTCGCGCAGCGAAGGAAAAATCTTCTTGGAAACCTACGTCGGCACGAAGCGGACGGAAGCGGAGATGGAGAAAGATCTTGAAGGCATTCCCGTCCATCTGGACATTGCCCGCAGGATGACGCCGGACGCGGCTGAACGCTTCATGATGCTCATGAGTGGTTACACGACGCCTGAATGCTGGTGTATCAACAATTATCCCGCCGCCGATATCAAAGTGGTTTTCGACCGCTTCTTCAACATTCTCGCCACGGATCCGCGCATGGTCGGCCTCTACGGCATGGGCTGCTACAGCATCTGGCATACGGACGAAGAGATTGTGCGGTGGGTCGGCAAGCTCATGCGCCATTATTGCGTCGAAGGCAAGACGGAATCGCTGGCGGAAAAATATGGCTTCAAATACATCCCCGGCCATCTGCAGGACGGCGATTTCGAAGAAGGCTTCAAACATTGGAATGTGGAAGCGGCGGAGCCGGAATCCATTGTACACAAGACAGTTCCGGGCTACGGCGGCAACAAATACCAGTGGCGGATTGGTCGTGAAAACGGTCTTGGCGACATGGTGGCGTTGTTCACGAAGAGCGCCGCTAAGCCAAACCGTCTGTCGCAGACCGCGACGGGCCTCACGCCCGGCAAGCTGTATTGCCTGACGTTCATGTCCATGGACTACGACGACTTTCTCAAGCCGCAGAACAAGCATCTGGACTATGTGTTCAACGCTGAAATTTCCGATGCGGACATCATCCCGAATGTGACGTCAACACGGCATTTCCCGATCAGATGGTATGGCACAGGCGACGCCGCGCCTGGAACGCCTGAAAAG
>JAFZIJ010000058.1 GCA_017554445.1 Victivallales bacterium | reverse complement strand
GCATTGGGGCGAGACTTGGAAATCGACGTATGGCGAATCGAGAATCTCTTCGTTGTTCAGATGCCAGCCTTCGGCGGGGAACGGCATGTGGTAGAAATAGCCGCAATAGTTGCCCGTGAGGGCGCGATTATTGCAGGCCTCCTTGGCGGCACGGTTGCTGTTCAGCAGGCAGTCGCGGACGACTTCGCCCATGCAAGTCAGGTAATCGCAGGTCTTTCTGTCGGCGGCTGGATGGCGGAGCGTGAAGGCGCCTTTGTGACGGCGTTCCACTTTGTCTGGAACGGTGGCGGTATCGAAGGTGACGGCGTTGTCGTTCCAGGCCTTTTGCAGGGCGGCTTCGTCGGCGTAGTGCTGTTTCAGCCATGAGCGGAAGGCGCGCGTCATGGGCATGCTCGTGTCGGGCATGTCCGACGCCATGCCGTAGTAGTGCCATTCCAGATAGACGCCGAAATCAAGACGGTACGCATAGACGCGCTTGCCGTAGGGTGATGCTTCTATGTGCTTGACAATGCGTGTGATAACATCGGCGATATCCTTCCTCCATACTTCGGATGCGTAGGATGGTGCGAGGACGTTGCGGATGGTGTCGCCCTGTCTTGGATCGGCTGGGCCGGTGGCGTAGCCGACAAGTTCTTCGGGATGCTTGTCCAGCCACCAACGGGGGATGGCGCTGGTGGTGATGCAAAATTGGAAATAACCATCTGGAGCCATAACGAGGGCTTGCTGGAGACGACGGTCGATTTCTTCAAAGTTAATGGAGCCGTCGGCCTTCCAGTGTTGCTGGTGGAGAGTGATCCCGATGCCGAAAAGCTTGAAGCCCTGCTGGGCGAATTTTTCGAATTGCTCACGGAAATTGGTATCTTTGTCCGCAAAATTGTAGGAGCAGTTGTAGTAGCATGGATTGTAATCCTTTCCGCCGATGTTGACGCATGCTTTGCCTTTTCGATAAACGACGCTGCACTGCGGAAGTGTTTCGGATTCCAGTTTTTTGTGGATTTCCTCGAACCGTTGTTTGTCAGCCTCCTGCTGGCGGCGCAATTCGGCGCTTTCATCGGGCGTCAGCATGAACGTCATGTCTGTCAATACTGCCCATGGATGTGAGATGGCTTCCGCGAAGGAACGGGAAGGTAGCCATTTCGCGGCGTCGAAATTCGGCAAGTTCCAGCCGTCTGGCTTCTCCGTGGAACAGACCCAGCTGGTGTCTGAACAGACTTGTTCAGTGGTGCCGTCTTCATATTGAAGTTCAAGTCGGCAAATGAGTCCGCCGGAGCCCGCCATATTGACGACCTGTGAGGCAAGTGCATGGGCGCCAGGCGTTTTCAAAGCAGGCGTGACATCGTTGCCTTTCAGATAATGGTCGTAAAAACGACCTTCGTTACCGACCACTTTGCCATCGATCTGAACCCAGCCGGCATCGTCGATGAGTGTGTAGAAGAGGGCTTTTTTCAGGCCGTTTTTGACGGTGATTTCCTTTCGGAAGAAGCGTGGCTTTTCGAGTCCTGCGCTAAATGGTTCTGGATAACAGATCCATTGCGCGGTGGAGGCGGCCATCAAGGAAGAGGCGAGGCAAATGGCGAGGCAGGATAGGGGGAAGCGTTGCATAATGGATTAGTGGTTAGTGGTTAGTGGTTAGTGGTTAGTGGTTAGTGGTTAGTGGTTAGTGGTTAATGCTTAATGCTTAATGAAGAAAACAATCAGTCCCAGATATCCCAGATATGACATTGTATAATATAGTAGTAAAAAAGAATGTTGCCAGAGGCTGAAGTGGCGCGATGCGTCCCGCCTGCGCCAACCATATAATTCTTCCATGAAGTTGATTTTCATGGCGGGTAGGGTACATTTGCTTATAAAAGGTGAATGGGATATCTGGGATATCTGGGGAAAATGATATCTGGACGAAACTTTTAATTGTTGAAAACGGTGAATCCATGAAAAAGACAATATTATTTCTAACCATCTGTTGCGCAGGCGTTTTGCCATTGTTCGGGGTGGAGCCTTCGTTCGCGGAGCTTCAGGGGATGATCCGTCAATCACATCCGCGGCTGTTTATCAATTCGGACACATTGCCGGCGTTCAAAGCACGGCTGAATGGAGCTTGCGCAGAACGGCTTGCGAATCTGAATAAGGAGGTCGATGGCTTCCCGGAAAAGGCCGAATTGGAATACAAGACGGATATCATCGACATTGTCGATGGCAAGATGGTTTTCAAACGGAGCATCGGCGACCAGAATGCCGTGGCCTATGGTCTGAAACGCCATGGCGGTTCGGAAGCGTTGAAATGCGCATTGGTCTATTTGGGCACGGGCGATGATAAATATCTGAAAAAAGCCAATGATTGGTTGCAATTGTCCATCCAGTTCATTGAACTTGCAAAGCGTTCACGGATTTTGCCCGAATGGTATCATTATTCGCGGCAGTGCGCATTGATTGCATACGACTGGCTGCACGATGATTTGACGGACGAACAGCGCAAGGCGTTCATCGTGCCGATGTTGGAATATGTCCGCTATATGCAGGGGGCCGTTGGCTACCAGCGGAACAATGGCGGTATCGAATCGGGCAATTACGGCGAGCCTGGCCTGATGTGGTTCGCAGGGCTTGCGGCATGGAAGGACGGTTATTGCGACAAATTGGCCGAAGAGCTTCTCTCCAAAGGATATCGGCAGCATTGCATGATGATGAACAATCGTGAGAGGATGTCGGCTGGCACGGGATTGCTCATGCATATCACGTCCGGTTATGTTTTTGGAGCGTATCCATGGGCGAGCTGCAATTTCCTCCATACGCTGAAAAGCGCGGCGAATCTGGACATGACGAAGCATTGGACGCAGATGCGCGACTATCCGATGTTCTTCTCGTGGATGTCGATACCGAATCCCAAAATCAATGACGGTTTCTGCGAATTCGGCTGGGGGGACGGCAACCACGCCACGAATTCGATGGGCGTCTGGCTCATGTACAACCACATGGCGCAGGTCATTCAATTGTTTGGCGACGCATTCCCGGAAGCCGCACGGCAGGCTCGCGCCGTCATTGAGCTTCTGCCGGAGAAGTCGCGCAATTTCAATGATTTGACTGGCCATCCATATTTGCCGTTCATTCTGGACAAATTCGATCCAGATGTGAAAAATGATGAACCAGCCGCCGCTGTGCTGTCGAAGAATCTTGCGCAGCATTTTCCGACGTTTGGACTGACGGTTATGCGCTCAGGCTTCTCGGACTTAGATACTTACGCTTCCATCAAGGCTGGCGCGACCGTTGATCAGCATCAGCATTATGACGAAAACAGCTTCATCATCTACAAACGCGGCTTCCAGGCGTTGGACACGGGAACGCGAAACAACGCGCCGCATCATCTGCTGTACTATCCGCAGACGGTCGCGCACAATGCGATTCTCATTCGCATGGAGGACGAGCCGTTGCCGCGCCATTGGTATCCCGCGAATGCTCCGCGCATCGCCCAAATGCCGAACAGCGACGGCGGCCAGAACGTTCGCAAGATGGCGCGTTCGCTTGGCTTCGAACAGAGCGACTATCATGTCGTGACAGGCGGCGACGCGACGGCCTGCTACAATGCGGCAAAATGCCGTGAGGCCGTCCGCCAGTTTGTTTTTGTAAAGCCTGATTATTTCGTTATTTACGATCGTGTGACATCCGTTAAGCCTGACCAGCAGAAAGTGTTTTTGATTCATTCGGAAGGCGAACCGTCGCAGACGGACGGCGTCTGGCGGAGCGGAATCAACGACGGCGCGTTGTTCACGAAAACATTGTTGCCGCAGGAAAACCATGTGGAGGTTATTGGCGGTCCGGACAAGGAGTTCGTGGCGGGCGGCGTCAATTATCCGATTGATCCGACATCGTGGATGGCTAAAACCAAGAGCCAGACGTGGTTGGGAAAATTCCGCATGGAAATTTCACCAATGGTGCAGGGCGAAAAGACGCGTTTTCTACATCTGCTTCAGACGGCGGATGCGGCGGTACCGTCCATGGTCGCGAGCCATCTTGTCACGACGGACACGCAGGACGGCGTGACGCTCACGACGGCGGAAGGATTGTTGTGCACCGTGATGTTCAACCGCGACGGCGACATCGGCGGTAAAATTACCATTCAAAAGGATGGTAAGATGTTGGTGGAACGACCGCTGCTGAAGGAACGGCCTGTCGGCCGCACGCAAGACGAGGCGTTCCTTTCTGATTTGACGAAAGCCTCCCGCATGGATGTGTTCATGCCAGACGGCTCATTGCAATTGGTTGACGAAGGCAACACAGGCCGTCTGGAACGGCCGCAATGGTTGAATTACGGCGATTCCTTTGTCGCTCAATTCAAGGCAGATACGGCAGGACGGGAAGGCCGTTTCACCATCCGTGCCGTGAGAGACGGCAAGTTGGTCGTGAAACTGATGGGGCCGGACATCCGCGAAGGTGGCGTTATCCAGAAGTACATGGTGGAATATTCCGCCTTCAGCGTGAATGGAAAGTCGTATCTACCTGAACCCGTGACGGTTTGGCATAATACGCCACGAATCGTGGAGATTCCTGTGAAGGCTGGCGAAGAGCTGAAACTGGAAGCCAAATTTCATGCTCTTGGGAAGCAAAATTAGTTGTTAGTGGCTAATGGTTAGTGGTTAGTGGCTAGTGGTTAGTGGCTAGTGGTTAGTGGCTAGTGGTTAGTGGCTAGTGGCTAGTGATTAGTGGCTAGTGGCTAGTGATTAGTGGCTAGTGGCTAGTGGCTAGTGATTGATTTCCAAATAATTATGAATTATGCATTATGAATTATGCATTGGAAATCTACTTCCCATGAGCGGAGAAGATTTCATGGGGCGTTTTGAGGAGGATGTAGTAGTCAAGCCAGATGGACCAGTTGCGGATGTAATAGAGATTGATGCGGACGCGCTCTTCGTAGGAGAGTTCGTTGCGGCCTGAAACTTGCCACAGCCCCGTGATGCCGGGCTTGACGGAAATGATTTCATCGTAGGCACTTCCGTGTTTTTCAATCTCTTCTTCGACGATTGGACGCGGGCCGACGATCGCCATGTCGCCGCAGAGGACATTCCATAATTGCGGCAGTTCGTCCAGGCTGGTTTTGCGGAGGAAACGGCCGAGCGGCGTGATTCGCGGGTCGTTGTCGAGTTTGAATTGACGGCTCCATTCCTGTGCTAGTTTGGGCGATTCGGAAAGAATTTGTTCGAGCTGTTCGTCGGACTGAAGTCGCATCGTCCTGTATTTGAGGATCTTGAACTTATGACCTTTTAGACCAATGCGTTCGGAGACATAGAATGCGGGGCCGCGGCTGGTCAGTTTGACAAGAATCGTGAGAATGATGAACAGCGGGCTGAGCAACAGCAGAAACAGCGCCGCGATGATTTTTTCAATGACGGCTTTGAAAAGCCGTGGAATCGGTAGAAGAAGACCGTTGTGCTGTGGCAGTTTGGCGTTGAAATCTAGTTGCGCCGCAGGAAGATGGAGCATTCGTCTGGCGATGCTTCTGCCAGCTGGCAACAGCCAGATGAGCAGAAACCATGAGACGGCGAGAATCACGCGAGAATAGAGAAGATTGAAGCGGGTGAAAACTAAATAGCAGAACAACGTCAGAAACGTCAGCAGGACGGATTTGAACTGCGCTTTCAAAGTAATGACGGGATTCCACGGCGGCTGTGTCTGCGGCCATGTGCCACGGTAAAGACCATGGCATGCAGCGATGATGACATAAATTAATGGTAGCGGCCACAATCGCAGATAGCAGCTTGGGTGTAAATCTGCGCCACTCCCCCAATAGGTGGCGACGGTGGCCGCGATGGTGGCGCAACAGACGAAAATGTCTGTCGCCATCAGAACGAGAAGCTGTAGCAGTCCATTGGGCATGAGGATGTTATGGATTTCTCCGTTTCAGATTATCGGAACATGTTGGCGAACCATGTGTTGGGAATCTCGTGATCTTGATGGAGCTCCCGCCATGTTTGCTGGACGGTGGTCGGAGCGTAGTCGCGCCAGATGAAATCGGCCCGGAATCGCGTCGCGCCAAGATGATGGAGTTGTGCGATTTTGCCGCCTAGCGAGAAAGGTAGTGCGTTGACGACGACGGATTGGCAGTTGTTGTTGATGGCGAGGAGGTTGTCGTCATCGTTTGTGTTCAGTTTGAGATATTTGAAATCGCAGACGCGTTTGCCCGGGCAGAAGCCGTTGACGGAGGCGTTAATACAGACATCTGAAATGGCGAGCGGTGTGTCTTGATAGACGATGACGTCCGCCACGGGGGCGAGCGTCTGCAGGAGGTCGGACCAATTCTGCCATGTGTCCGCCGGCGAGAAAGCGACGCGTTGGCAACCAAATGACATGACGGCTTTTGCGGCGGCGCGGTTGGTGACGTAGAGCTGCCAGTCCGCCGTCAGATTGATGTTGCTTATGCTCGCTCCCGTGTCACTGAGAATCTGCAGCGAACCGATGTTGGTGGCCTCCCATTTTCGCCAGCCTTGATGATAGAGCTTGGCGATTAAGGCGGGATCGAAGGGATCTTCGTGGTCGTTGCGGACGACGGTTGGAAGCGAAAGGCGGATTTTGTTGCGCGTTCCGACGAGATGCGCGAGTTCATCCAACGTCTCCTCAACGTCTTCCGCAGGCGTGCGTTGCAGGCTGTAGACGATTTCGTCCATCTTCTGGAAGTCTTCCGCCAAG
>JAFZIJ010000057.1 GCA_017554445.1 Victivallales bacterium | reverse complement strand
GAAATGGTTCCGCAGTATGAGGCCGGTCTTCAGACCATTGGCGAGATGGCTGGCGAGAAGATTGCGCCGCGCGCGATGGACGTCGATGTGGAATGCGCGCATTGCAAAGACGGCGTCGTGACGATGGCGAAGGGGACCATTGAGAATCTGAAGGACATCCAGGCGGCCGGATTGTGCGGTGTCACACTCGCAAAGCGTTACAATGGACTGAATTATCCCGTCACTGTCTATTCGATGATGACGGAAATCATCTCTCGTGCGGATGCGTCGTTGCAGAATCTGTTCGGTCTGCAGAGCATCGCTCAGACCATCCAGAAGTTCGGTTCGGAAGAGCAGAAACAGGAATATCTTCCAAAATTCGCGTCTGGCGAATACGATGGCGCAATGGCGTTGACGGAGCCCGACCACGGCAGTGATCTGCAGGCCGTCGAAACGTTCGCGACGCAGGATCCGGAGAATCCGAACATCTGGCGGCTGAATGGCGTAAAGCATTTCATCACAAATGGTAGCGCGAAAGTACTGCTTGTTTTGGCTCGTTCTGAAGCTGGAACGCGTGACGGCCGTGGCCTTTCGATGTTCATCGCGAAGGCGTGTCCGCAAATCAAAATCCACCGCATCGAACGGAAACTAGGCATCCATGGTTCGCCGACGTGTGAGCTGCATTTTGAAAATGCTCCCGCTGAACTAGTTGGACAGCGTCGTTTCGGTCTGATCAAATACGTGATGTCGCTGATGAACGGCGCGCGTCTGGCGATTTGCTCGCAGGCCGTCGGTCTCGCGGAAGCGGCACGCCGCAAGGCGTGGGATTGGACGATGAATCGTGAGCAGTTCGGCAAGAAACTGTGTGATATCCCACCCGTTCGCGACATGCTGGAACGCATGGATTCGCAAGTTTTGGCTGGCCGCGCGTTGTTGTACGAAACCAGCAAATGTGTCGATTTGCGTGATGGTTATGAAGCAAAATCCCTTGCGGATCGCGATGACGCGGACGCGAAGGAGAAAGTGAAAAACTACACCAAATTGGCCGCGTTGCTGACGCCGATGGCCAAATTCTTCACGACGGAAATGGCCAATGCCGTCGCCTATGATGCGATTCAGTGCCATGGCGGCAAAGGCTACATGTTCGAGCATGAAGTCGAACGGTTGTATCGTGATGCGCGTATCATGAACATTTATGAAGGTACCTCGCAGTTGCAGATTGTAGCGGCGACGGGCGGCGTGATGACGCATGTCCTTGATTCCACGTTGGATGAACTGGAAACCGTCGAACACGCAGATGAAAAATTGCGTGCGTTGGCGGCGAAGGTGAAGGTTGCTCGCGCGTTGACGGATGAAGCGATCGCGTTGGTGGAAAAAGAGATGAAGGACAAGACGGAGCTTGTCGCGCGCCGTTTGGTTCGCATGCAGACGATCGTCTATACGTCGTTGCTGATGCTTCGTGAAGTCGAATGCGACAATGGCCGCATGGCGGCGACTGTCCGCTACGTGAGCGAAATGGTTCCGGAAGTGGCGATGAACATGGAGATCATCAAATCGTTGAAGGACTGATGGTTGCGTCCAACCGCCGAAAAAGGAGGCGTCATGTCTTTTCCAAAATGGTGTTTGTTTTTTGATTTCCATACAATGCCGGCGAATCCGGACGTCGGGAAGGCGTTTGATTTCGAGGCGATAACAGATCGTTTCCAACAGGCTGGCGTCCAGTATGTTGTGTTTCCCGCCCGTTGCAATCTCGGCGTGGCGTATTACGACACGAAAATCGGCATCCGCCATCCTGCGTTGACATATAATCTTCTGAAGAAACTGGCGGACGCATGCCACGCCCGTGGAATCAAATTGACGGCGTACATGAATCTGGGCCTATCCCATGAAGAAGGATTACGCCATCGCGATTGGCTCGTCATGGATGCGGATGGCCGTACCTATCAGCAGAACCGACTGGACAGCTTCTTCCGACAGATGTGCTACAATACAGGATACGGCGACCATGCCGTCGCCATGGCGCGCGAAGTCCTTGAAACGACAGGAGTTGACGGTCTCTTCTTGGATTGCATGCATACGCGGCCATGCTTTGGGAAGGAATGCACGGACGCCATGACGGCGGAAGGCGTTGACTGGAACGATCCGAAACAGCTTAACGACTTCAACCACAGGAAGATCGTCAATATGGCGAAGCGCGTGTCGGAAGCGGCTCGCGCCGTGAAACCAGACTGCCTGCTGTATTTCAACGGCGTCGGTTACGAAGCGCAGCAGCAGCTCGGCAGTTATCTGGAATTCGAATGCCTGCCGACGGGTGGTTGGGGCTATGAAATTCTGCCTGTCGGAGCGCGTTATCTACGGACGTTGGGCAAGCCTGTGTTGAACATGACAGGCCGTTTCCATCGTTCATGGGGCGATTTCGGCGGTATCCGCGACGAAGCGTCGCTTGAATACGACTGCTTGTACGGCATCGCTAACTGCCTGAATACGACCATCGGAGACCATTTCCATCCGCGTGGTGACATCAACCGCGCCGTGGCGGATTTGGATACGCGAATCTACAAACGGCTCCAGAAACTGGAGCCGTGGCTTGACGGCGCGAAGCCTGTCGTGGAAATCGCCATGCCGATGTTGAAGCCGTATCCGGGCTACGATTATATGGATCCCGTTGGGCGGCAGAAGTTTGACGCTGAATTCACCGCCGTCAAAGGCGCGACGCGAATGCTCTGCGAACTGAAGCAGCAATTCGACATCGTGTCGCATCTGGCCAGCTGGGAGTCGTATCAGTTGTTGCTTCTGCCTGACAATACGCCCTTGGACGACGAAACGCAGCGCCGCATCCGCCGCCATTTGGACAAGGGCGGCAAAATCATCGCGACCGCCCGCGCAGGACTGAAAGAAGACGGTTCCGCGTTCGCATTTGACGAATGGGGCGTGACGTACATAAAAGAAGATTCGTTCGATCCTGCGTTTTTCGTTGCCAAACCATCTTTCGCAGATGGCATGCCAGATATGCCGAACAACTTCTACACCAATGGATTGGAAATTTCGGCGAAGCCTGGAACGGAGACGCTTGCGACGATTGTCGCACCATACTACAATCGTCATTGGGACGGCGAGCATGGCTTCGTCTATCTGCCGCCGGACAAAGATACAGGCCGTCCCGCCGTCACGTTGACGAAGCAAGTCGGTTACGTTTCCCACGCGATTTGCGGCGGCTATTTCCGGGCTGGTTCGATTCCCGTCCGCCAGATTTTGGCGAATCTGCTGAAACGGCTGTTGCCCGAACCGCTGTTGAAAGCGCCTGATGCGCCGTCATTTGCGCGATTGACCGTTACGTCTCAGCCTGGTCGTCGAATGATTCATTATCTGGCTTACATGCCTGAATCGCGCGGCGCGGGCGTTAATATGATTGAAGAACCGCTGACTGTTCTGGATCAGCATGTTATGCTTCGTCAAGACGGGCAGGACGTGAAAAACGTCTATTTGGCGCCGTCTGGCGAAAAACTTCCGTTCGCCGTCAAGAACGGCTATATTGAAATCAATATTCCAAAGATAATCGGCTATGCGCTCATTGTAGTGGAATAAATAATCAACTGTATAGTGAGCTGTGGTTCACGGAGATACGTCATGCAATTAAGCAACGAGAAACTACTGGAATTCTACCATTTGATGGTGAAGATACGCGCGTTCGAAGAAACGCTGAGCAGCCTTTTCAGCAAAGGGCTGCTGGGCGGCACGTCCCATTTCTGCATCGGGCAGGAAGCGTCCGCCGTCGGCGTCGTGCAAGGCGTTCGCGATACGGATTGGATTGTTTCCAACCATCGTGGCCATGGGCACTTGCTGGCCCGCTATTTGGACGTTGACAAAGTCATGGCCGAACTGCTTGGCAAGCTTACAGGATACTGCGGCGGCCGCGGCGGCTCACAACACATGTGCGCGATGGATAAGTGCTTTTTGGGCACGAACGGCATCACAGGTGGCGGCATTCCGCTGGCGACTGGCGCTGCATTGGCTTTGAAGGTGCAGAAAAAGAACGACATCGTCGTTGCATTTTTTGGCGACGGCGCGAGCAACCAAGGGACGTTCCATGAATCGTTGAATATTGCGGCGTTATGGAATCTACCGATTCTATTCGTCTGTGAAAATAATAAATATGCCATGAGCACGCCTGTAAACCGCACGGTCGCAGGCGGCGGGCAGGTTGCGCCACGCGCGGCAGGCTACAAAATGCGGGCGGGCGTTTTTGAAGGGCGTGACGTCGAAATCGTCTATCAAGCGACGCAGGAGGCCGCTGAACGCATCCGCAATGGTGGTGGTCCAGAGCTTTTGGAGCTAATGACCTATCGTCTCTGCGGCCATTCGAAGAGCGAACCACGCGTCTATCGCACACGCGAAGAAGAGGCGGAAATGGCCAAATTGGATCCGTTGGTGACGTTGCCGCAACGACTTCTGGAACGCGGTGTCACGCAGGAACAGATCGATGCGGCGGCGAAACGGGCCCGTGACATGGTCGCGGAGGCGGCGGAAAAAGGTTTGGCGGCACCTGTTGGCGATCGCGCCTATGCCTTGGGCGGTGTCTTTGCGGAGAATTAACGGAGGTTTACGATGAGCGAAATATATTATTCCAAAGCCGTTAACGAAGCATTGGACGAAGAACTGGCCCGCGATCCGAACGTCATCATGATTGGCGAAGACATCGGCTGCTACGGCGGCGCCTTTGGCGTGTCGAAAGGACTGTGGGAGAAATACGGGCCGGAACGCCTGTGGGAGACGCCAATCTCCGAAGGGAGTATCACAGGCATCGCCATCGGCGCCGCGATGATGGGCCTCAAGCCTGTTTTGGAAATCATGTTCATGGATTTCGTGGCGTTGGCGTTGGACCAAATGATGAACAGCGCAGGCAAGTTGCATTATATGTATAATGGTCAAGTCAACGTTCCGATGGTGTTGCGGACGCCCGGCGGCGCGAAAGGCGGGTACGGCCCGAGCCATTCGCAGACGCTGCCGAATCTGTTCGTCGGCATCCCTGGCCTGAAAGTCGTCGCGCCATCAACGGCGTATCAAGTGAAAGGTCTGCTGAAAGCCGCCATTCGCGATCCGAATCCCGTCGTGTTCATCGAAAACAAACGGCTCTATCCGCAGAAGGGCGAAGTGCCTGAAGGCGAATATGTTCTGCCGTTGGACAAAGCGGTCATCATGTCGCCTGGAAAGGATATGACGCTGATTTCCTATTCGTCCATGACGCCTGTTTGCATGGCCGTGAAGAAGGCCTTCCAGCCGCATGGAATCGACATCGAAGTCGTTGATCTCGTGTCACTTCAGCCGTTGGACACGGAGACGATTTTCGCAAGCGTCCGCAAGACGGGCCATGTGATCATCGTTGAAGAGGCGTGTCTGACGGGCGGCGTCGGCGGCGAAGTGTCCGCGTTGATCGCGGAACATTGCCTGGATGCCTTGGAGGCGCCAGTCATGCGCGTCGGTGCGGCGGATGTTCCAATTCCGTCCTCCGTCGATTTGGAGAAGATGGTCCTGCCGCAGGCGGACGATGTCGTGAACACCGTCAAGAAAATGCATGAATGGCAATAACCTGTTGGACATGAAATAATTGACGCTTTGGGGCAAAATCGGTGGAAGGGGCCTTTCGCCGATTTTGCCGTTATATGATGGACTCATGAAAACGAACATCGCATTGGCCATGGGAGCAAATCTGGGCGACTCCCCTGCGGAGAACATCCGCAAGGGCGCTCTGAAGCTGTTGGAGGCTGGTGTGCAGGAACTTGTGATGGCGCCGCTCATCACGACAAAGCCTGTTGACTGCGTGCCCGGAACGCCGGATTTCATCAATACGGCGGTGATTGGCCAATGGGAGGGTACGCCGTTGGAACTGCTGGCCGCCTGCCAGAAAATCGAGCGGGAGGCGGGGCGACCCGCTGTCCATAGCAGTCACGAAGCGCGGTTGCTGGACATCGACGTCCTCCTTTGGGGGGCGGAAGTGTTGTCGCTGCCGACGCTGATCGTGCCGCATCCGCGTATGCATTTGCGGCGCTTTGTATTGGAACCGCTCGCCGCCATCGCGCCAGACTGGATCGTCCCGCCGTTCGGAAAGACCGTCGGCCAATTGCTTCAGGAATTGTAATCACTTGTAATCGAAAAAGATATGACAAAACGTGCCTTCTTCATCATATTGGTTTTCGTCTCCTTGCTGACGACGTTGGGATATCTGAACGACCATGTCCTGCGTCTGGAAAGCACCAGCAACGGCCATCAGCTGCCAATCATTGTTATCGGCTCGTTGTTCCTTTTTGTGCTGACCATCAATCCGTTGTTGGGCAAATTCTGGCCGAAAAAGATGTTCCTTTCAACAGAGTTGGCGGTCATTGTGGCCATCTGCAGTTGCGCATGCGGCATTGGCGGTCGCGCATTGATGGAACAGTTTACGCAGATTGTCGCACTGCCGCATTTTTGGGTGGAGCAGAATCCAGGCTGGAAAAAACGGGACTACATCAATAAGTTTCCTGCTGGTTCACTGGTCGAGCCGGAGCCATATGATGAAGTCATTTCAAAATTTGTGCTCGGTTCGGATCATGCTTCAACGCAGAAGCAGAGCTTTTCAGAATGGGTGAAAACGAAATGCGTCAAGCAAGTTCCGTGGGCGCAATGGCGGAAGCCGCTGATCTTGTGGATGACGTTGTTTGTGCTGGTGAACATCGCCATGACGGCGTTGGCGTTGATCGTCCATCGACAATGGAGCCAGTATGAACATCTACAGTATCCAATCGCGGAATTCACGGAGACATTGCTGGAACGCCCTGAAAATGCGTTGCTTCCGACGATTTTCAAGAACAAGATGTTTTGGATTGGCTTCGCGTTCGTCTTGGCGATTCGGTTGAACAACGGCCTGTTCCAATGGTTCCCCGAATATCTGATTCCCGTGAAGATGGACCATTCCTTCTGGGTGTTTTCCAACCGCTGGCCGATACTGCGGCGCAATCCGCTCTGCTGGCAGCTGTTGCGGCTGAATTTCTTCCCGCTGGCGACGGGCATCGCGTATTTCCTGTCGGCGGAAATATCGCTGTCGCTGGGCCTTACACCTGTCTTCTGGGCGGTGTTCTCCATCATCATCGTGTCTTATGGTGTCAACGTCGGAACCGACTACGATATAGGCGGTTACCAAGGCTGGTCACGGGCTGGTGCATATGTCGCCTACACGATTCTGCTGGGCTATTCAGGCCGTTTCTATTATTGGAATTTGTGCAAACGGGCCTTCTTCTTCATGAAGGAGAAAAAGAGCAGGGCGGGCAACAACGACCAAGTCGATGGCAGTGCCGTCAACGCCATGCGCATTCTGGTGATTTCGACGGTGGTATTGTGCCTTCTGTGCATCCGCATCGGTCTGTCGTGGCCGATTGCCGTAAGTACGATTCTGCTCATGCTGATGACATATCTGATTGTGGCGCGTATCAGCGCGGAGACAGGCCTGTTGTTCATCCAGCCCGGCTGGCAGCCCTTCGGTGTCGTGATGGTTCTGTTCGGTGGTTACGCCATCGGGCCGACGGCGATCGTCATTTCCGGCATCCTCTGCGGTGTGCTGTGCATCGACCAGTCGCAGGCGTTGATGCCATATCTGACGAATGGCCTCAAGTTGGCTGAACGCAACAAGATATCGCTTCCGAAACTGGCCAATGCCAACTTCTGGGTCTATCTCTTCGGCATCGCGCTCTGCGTGGCGATGGGCATCATCGTCAGCTATGATGTCGGCACGACGACATGGTATCCGGAATGGTGCTACTACCGTCTGCCGACGATGCCGATCCGCGCGGCCGATCCGATTGCCTTGCAGTTGGAGGCGACGGACACATTGGCCGCGTCCGAAGCGCTAAGTGGCTGGGAACGAATCATGAACATCCGTCCCGTGCCGCTGTTCCTCTGGGCGGCTGGTGTCGGATTCGTGGCGGTGATGATTTGCCATTTCCTCCGTTTGCATACGACGTGGTGGGGCATTCATCCATGTTTGTTCTTAAGTTGGTGCACGGCGCCGATGAATGGCATGTCGTGGCCGTTCCTGTTTGGATGGCTGATCAAAAAGTGCTGTCTGCGTTTCGGCGGCAACCAACTTGTGCAAAAAGTGCGTCCGATGGCGATTGGCGTCATCGCGGCGGACATCATTGGAGCGTTGGTCTTCATGGTGACCGGCATTATTTATTACATTGTGACAGGCGAGCCGCCGAAGACGTATCGTTTCTTCCCGCGTTAATTATATAAGGTATAGAAAAATGCTGCTGTATAGTCGAAATGATGAGGCGACGCTGGCGCTCGGTGCCTTGTTGGCCAAACATCTGAAATATGGTCAAGTCATTGCTTTGCAGGGTGATCTGGGCGCGGGAAAGACGGTCATCAGCCGCGGCGTCGCCAGCGGACTGGGCATTACGGAGCCTGTGACGAGCCCGACGTTCACCGTCGCGCAGGAATACAAGACGCCAGATGGTCACTGGCTCTATCATCTGGACATGTACCGTATCGACGACGAGATGTCCGCCATCGCCTTCGGCATAGAGGAGTATCTCTTTTCGCCAGCCGCCATCACGTTGGTGGAATGGCCTGAACGGATTTCGAAGCTGTTGGAAGGGAAGAAGTCGTGTATTGTCATCCACATCACGCATGAAGGCGATGAATGCCGTGCCATTGAACTGCCCGATGAACTTGGAAAGCAACTGGTTGCCACAGGATTACCGGACGGAATCGAACAGGCATGACGGAACTGATGAGTCGTTTTTTCCGTAAAAAAACAGGATTTTTGCGTCCTGTTGATTTGCAAAATCTGAAAGTCCCTGTATGTTAAATAGTGTTCTCAAAAGCGTGTGCCTGTAGCTCAGTTGGATAGAGCGACTGGCTACGGACCAGTAGGTCGAGGGT
>JAFZIJ010000004.1 GCA_017554445.1 Victivallales bacterium | reverse complement strand
GTGAGTGAGTGAGTGAGTGAGTGAGTGACGATTTTCTCTGTCACAACTCATTGTATTGAAAAGGCATGCAAAACCTGCTTCAGCAGGTTGTAAACTATTTTGAAGTTCCTTTTTCATGCCTTTTTCCAGTGGTTTCAATACTCAATCGACTCAAAAATCATAAGAAATCATAAGTTAATATATGACTGTACAAGCGATAGTCAAATATTTTTTAATTTTTATTCAATAAGGTAACGATGGCCTCGCTATTATTACGGATTCAGCAGCGCGTTGAACTCCTCCAGAGAGACTTGACGGCCATACGGCGTCAGTTCAAAGGCTTCCGCGTATTGCGCGCTGATGCCTGCCGTTTTGGCGATCTTGCCGTTGCGCGGCGTGATCCAATTGTCCATGAGCCATTTCCGCTTGTCTATCTTATTGACGTCGAAATCCTTGTAGCCCTTGTCCCACGGCAGCCATTCGTAGAACTGCGAGACATGGCAGTCCATCATCTGCAGCTTCTTTTCCAGCACATCGTCGATGGGAATCACGGCGTCCATACGGAACGGACGTGGCTCCTTGAAGGCGTCATAGCAGCAGGCGAAGACGGGATTCTCGTCTGGAATCGGCGTGTCGGGGCAGCACAGCGGAACTTTCACGAGATAGGCGGCGTCCTGCACCAACTGGCCGGCCGCGCGATGGTCGGCATGATAGTCGCACGTACGGTGGGAGATGACGATGTCCGGCTTGAACGCGCGGATGATGCGAATGATGCGATGGCGGTTCTCAAGAGAGGCGACCAATTCGCAGTCCGGTATGTCAAGTATCTGGTATTCAGCGAGTCCCGCAATCTCCTTCGATTTCTGGGCTTCCGCATAGCGGCGTGCCGCCAGTCCTTCGCATGTCATGCTCTGATGGCCTTTGTCGCCGTTGCAGCAGGACACGAATTTGACCAGATGGCCCGCCTGTGTCAACCGCAACGCCGTTCCACCGAAACGCAGTTCGCAATCATCGGGGTGAGCGCCGAAAAAAATGAATCGCTTCTGTTTAGCCATGGTTCCAACTCCTTTGATGCGTGCTATATACGAAAAAGCCTCTCAAATCATCCGACTTGAGAGGCTGAAATGGTAGCGGGTATCGGGCTCGAACCAATGACACGTGGATTATGATTCCACTGCTCTACCAACTGAGCTAACCCGCCAGTGAAAACATCAATAAATTAAACCATCTTTCGCTTTTGTCAAACGACAAGCTCAAAAAAACACATTATTTGCTTCATTTTTTCATCTTCCCCTCCCTTCTTCTCTTGACTTAATCCCTCACAACGATATCTTTTTGTATGCCTATTGTATGCCTATTATCATTCCATCCACCCCAAAACACGAGGCGTCAACCATGCAAAAAGGTATTTATTACAGCTTCCTGCCCGGCGAAAAACCAGAGGACAAATTCTCCTGGGCACGCACCCTTGGATTCGATTGCGTTGAGATTCCGACACTTAGGACTCCAGAAGAACGCGAGTACTTCAAAAAGGCCGCCGCTAACACAGGCGTCCGTATCCCGTCCATCATGAATTCCGACCACTGGGGCGCCCCATTCTCCGCTCCCGACGCAGAAACTCGTGCGAAAGGCATGGCCTGCCTGCAACAATCTTTGGACACAGCGTTGGCCGTCGGAGCAGACACGGTTCTCATCGTGCCCGCCGTCGTCACACCTCAAGTCCGTTTTGAAGACGCATGGACGCGTTCACAGGCGGAACTGAAAGCCATCGTGCCCAAATTTGAAAAGAACAAAATCTACATGGCGATTGAAGACGTCGGCAACAAAATCCTCCTCAGCCCACCCGAAATGGCGCGTTACATCGACGATTTCAATTCACCGTACGTCGCCGCCTATTTCGACGTCGGCAACGTCATCCCCTACGGCTATCCCGAACATTGGATCCTCACGCTCGGCAGCCGCATCAAGAAAATTCATGTCAAAGGCTACAGCGCCAAAACGCGCACATCCACGCCGGACCTCCTCAGCGGCACAATCGACTGGCCGGCCGTCATGAAGGCCATCCGCGAAGTCGGTTATGACGACGTCCTGACCGCCGAGCTCCACGGTGTCGGCAGCACCGCCTACGACCGTTGCAAGAGCATCAGCGAAGACATGGATAAAGTATTGGAGATGTGAGACATGAAGAAAATTCTGCTGATTGCGTTGCTTTTTGTTTCCGCCATTCTCGCCGCCAAAACCATCAATTGCGAAGGCACCTACACGGGCCATCTGCAAGGCATTGATAGCGACGGCCAATTCATCTACTGGTCCTTTACCAATACTATAGTAAAGACGGACATGGACGGCAAAATCATCAAACAGGTTAAAGCCACCAGCCACAGCGGTGATCCATGCCTGCTCAACGGCAAGCTCTACGTGCCCGTCAACAAGGGGGCATTCAACAAGCCGAAAGGCAAATCGAAAGATTTCGTCCATGTCTATAACGCTGAGACACTGGAATTTATCAAGGAAGTCGCCACACCGCAATACGACCACGGTGTGGGCGGCATGGCCGCCTGGAATGGACACATCTGGTTGACGGGCGGCCTGCCCGACGGCGCCCCCGGCAATATCATCCTCGAATTCACGGAAGACCTTGAATTCGTGAAACGGCATGACAGCCCGGGCTTCACGAGTGCCGGCATCCAGACGATCAAACGCATGTGCGGCTATTGGTGGTACGGCGTCTATGACAAGCCCGCCAATGTTCTTTGCGACGACAATTTCACCATCATCGCCCGCCCCAAAGGCCCCAGCGTCGCCGTCGGCATGGCCGAACTGAAGGACGGCACGCTTCTCGTCGCGCGGACGAAAAGCACTCCTGTGGAGGACAATCCGAAGAAGAAAATCTGGACCGGCTCCGTCGTCACCGCCACGTTCGACGCGGAGAAAAAAGCTATTGTCGTCACGAAGCCTTGACAG
>JAFZIJ010000056.1 GCA_017554445.1 Victivallales bacterium | reverse complement strand
GATTGAACGCGTCGCCGACGCGTGTCGTGAAAATCTTCCGTCCTGTCCATATCAAAGACTGCGAGAAGCTTGCCGCGCAGGATGCGGAAGGTGCCGAACGGGCGGTCAATCGTGTTGTAGAACTGCTGAAGAGCAAGAAAATCATCTGACGGAAAGGAGCGATAACCATGAGCAAAAACGTTTGGATACTTGCCGAGCAGCGGGATGGAAAAGTCCTGGACGTGAGTTTTGAACTGCTGACACGCGGCATCAAATTGGCCGAAAAGCTTGGCGTTAAACTGATTGCCATTCTTTTCGGCGAAGCGATTTCGGATGCTGAATGCAACCGTCTGATCGAACGCGGGGCGGACGGCGTCATCTGTGCGGAAGCGCCGCAATTGGCGACATTCCTGCCGGAGCCGTACACGGCTTGTCTGTGCGATTTGATCAAACGCGAACAGCCGGACATCATGCTGGCCGCCGCGACGACGACGGGACGGACGGTCATGCCCTGCACGGCGGCGCGGTTGCGCGCAGGGCTGACGGCGGACTGCACGAATTTGGATATTGAAGAGGGGACGGGTCTGCTGTTGCAGACACGTCCCGCCGCGGGTGGTAATATCATGGCGACCATCAAGACGCCGGATAGACGGCCGCAGATGGCGACCGTGAGGCCGCATTCGGAGCGTCCCGCTCCTGTGCAGGCAGGGCGAAAGGGCGAAATCATCCGCTGGAAGCCTGACGGCAAGCTTTTGGCGAGCCATGTGAAACGCGTTGGTTACGAAGCCGCTGAACAGACGATGGCGATACAGGATGCGGACATCGTGGTGTCCGTCGGCCGTGGCTTCAAAAAAGGCGAGAATGTCGTTCTCGCCGAGCAACTTGCGGATGTGTTGGGTGGCGCCGTCGGTGCGAGCCGTGAAGCGGTGGACCGCGGCTGGAGGCCGTATTCCGCGCAGATTGGTCTGTCAGGAAAGACTGTTTCTCCAAAGCTTTACATCGCCGTCGGCATTTCGGGAGCCGTTCAGCATCTGGCCGGCATGCAGACAAGCGAGACGATCATCGCCATCAACAGTGATTCCGAAGCGCCGATCTTCCAGTATGCGGAGCTTGGACTGTGCGGCGACTTGTTCACGTTGTTGCCGATGCTGACCGAGAAGCTAAAGGCTGCAAAGAATGGGTAAGTGCTTGGGTATCTGGAAGTTCTGGATTGACTGGAAGTTCTGGAGATGATCCGTTTCCAGAATATCCAGAATATCCAGATCTAAAAAATCATCATGCAATATCATCAGACATGCATTACAGCAGTAGGCGTCGAGCTTCCTCCGAATGTCGTCACATCGGAGGAGCTTGAGACGCGTCTGCAACCGTTGTATGAACGGTTGCATCTGCATGTCGGGCGGCTGGAGCTGATGACGGGCATTCGTGAACGGCGTTTCTGGAACAGGGGGACGCTGCCGAGCGAGGCGGCCGCTGCGGCGGGCCGCAAGGCTCTTGCGAAGGCGGGCGTCTCCGCAAGTGAAATCGGTTGTCTGATAAATTGTTCTGTATCAAGAGATTGTGTTGAACCTGCGACAGCGGCGTTCGTCCACCATTTGCTGGATTTGCCGCCAACGGCGTTGACGTTCGACATCTCGAATGCGTGCCTCGGCATGGTCAACGGCGTCATGATGTTGGCGAATCTCGTAGAGCTTGGCCAGATCGAATACGGTCTAGCCGTCTGCGGCGAAAACGGCGGGCCGCTGGTTGAAAACACCGTGCGGACGTTGTGCGAAGACGAGACGATCGATCGTAAGGCGATGAAAAGTCATTTCGCGTCGTTGACGATTGGTTCGTGCGCGGCGGGAATCGTCGTGGGGCGGCGCGGTCATCGCCTGATGCATTCCGCATGGCGTGCGGATACATCGCAGAATCGCCTCTGCCAGGGGGCGGTGGAAGGCGGCATGACGGACGACAGCAAGCCGTTGATGGAGACGGATTCGGAGGAGCTGCTAGTCCGCGGCGTGGCGTTGGCGGAGAAAATGTGGGCGGAGCTTGGTGCGGCATGTGGATGGGATGGTGCGAAACAGCCAGATTTGGTGGTGACGCATCAAGTTGGAAAGATGCATCGTCAGCGGCTTTATGAACATTTGAAACTGTCTCCCGAACTGGATTACTCCACGTTTGAAAGACTCGGCAATTGCGGTTCAGCGTCGCTTCCCGCGACGTTGGCCTTGGCGGAGGAGGACGGCCGTCTGCAAAAAGGACAGAATGTGGCGTTGCTTGGCATCGGCAGCGGAATCAATTGCGCAGGACTAAG
>JAFZIJ010000055.1 GCA_017554445.1 Victivallales bacterium | reverse complement strand
TCAGCGTTTCGCCGTCCTTCAGGGCGGATTTGTGGGCCATGACACCCATCGTCATGAAACGAGCGGCAATCCACGGATTGATAATGGATTGACGATGTTCAGCGACGGATGACACAAACTCATGGACCAGATAGGGATGCGAACCGCCGTGGCCCGTCGGTTTGAAATCCGTGTCTTTCAGCTGTTCAACGGTGAGATTCTTGTTCAATGCCTGCTTGAAGGCGAATTCAACGTCTTCAGGCAGCTTGTCGAACATTTCTGCATGGGACAGTTTGACAGGCGGAATGACTTTTGCGTCCGTGGGATTGGTTCTGGCGTTGTAGTACCATGTGTCTTCGGAGAAGGAGCCGCGCGTGCCGAGGATGCGGAAGATTTCGCTTTCGACGGATGAGAGGCGGCCTGCGGCTTCACGCGTTTCGGCGATTCGGACGGTTGCGCCGTTGGCCATTTTGAAGAAGCCGAACTCATTGGAGAAGGCGCTATGCGCGAAATGCGGGTCGTTGTCGCGGTTTTTGAAACCGTAGCAGGTAACCTTCGTCGCCCACGTGTCCATGACGATACAAGGTCCTGCGCAGGAATGGGTTGGATAGTGCATCGGGCCAGTCAGGCAACCACGCTCGAAATATTTCTGCATGAGAATTTCACCTTCCTGTCCAGCCTTGGACGCGGCGCGGGAGGCGTGAACTTCACGGAGATTGCAGGCTGAATCGACGTCGTGGCAGTATTCGCCTTCCGCATACACGAAATCACCGAAGGCGTTTTCCTTCACCTTGCGCATGCAGAACTGCGTCTGCGGACGGAAGACGGTGGTCTCGCCGAGCATGTAGTGCTTGCCAGTGCGGACGGATGTGTCGATGATCTTGCCGATCCAGTCGAGCGTTTCGTCGTCGTCAGGGATGCTGATGATTGGAACGGCGGAATAGACGTCTTTTCCGGCCTCCATGGCTTGGATGGCCTGTCCCGCGTGGAGCCACGGCTGGGTGATGATGACGATGGCGTCCAGATCCGCCTTGCACATATCCTCTATGGAATAGTAGCGGTCTTTCGGATTGAATTTATTGGCCATGAACGTGCTGTCCGCCCATTTCTGGACGCGTTCTGGTTCACGGTCGCAGAAAGCGATGCGGTCAACGAGCGGATGTGATTTGAAGAGATCGACGAAGCAGGACGCGAAGGAGCCCAGGCCGACCATACCGATGCTGATACCCATGATGTTTCCTTAGTTGTTAGTGGTTAGTGGTTAGTGGTTAGTGGTTGTGTTTAGCAGATTTCAACGGCTTCGAAGCCCATGAGTTTGGCGAAGTACAGAAGTACTTGCGGATCAGCGTTGTAGCAGAGGGCGGAATGGTGTGTGCCGCCGTTGTTGCTGTACGTTTCGAGGAATTCGGGCAGGTTCTTCTTCGGCTTGAACCAGCCTTTGATGCATTCGACGGGAGCGGGATCCTCCGGAGCGTGGCAGATGCCGTTGCAGATGAGCAGACGGTATTTGCCGTCTTGGATGGGAGCCAAGTTGACGAGAATCGCGGGGCCTGGTTTGAAGATGCCGTAGGCGACGGCGGGGCTGCCCGTGTCGCTGTAATTGTACGGTTTGGAGACGAGATTTCCTTTGGCGGCGTAGAGATCGACGTTGGCTTCGCCCATGTGGGAGAGGAAGATTTGATCATTCTGCCAATCCGGGCAGAACATTTCCGTGAACGTTGTTTCGGGATAGACGGAAAGCATTGCGGAGACGAGATTTGCGGTCAAAACATCGCCTTCGCCGGCATAGCCTGTGCCGCGGGCAAGTGCTTTGGAGGCTTCGAGGAAGGGAACGGTCTCCCAACCGTCCTTTCGATTGACGTCCAGGAAGGAGGCGGTGAAGGCGTCCAGTTTCTGGGCTTCCATCCAGTCGCGGACGCGGATGCAGGTTTCCGCTGTAACCTTATGGGCTTCAGGCTTTAAGTTATCTGTGATGAACCGCTGTTTGTCCGCTTCCATCTCCGCGGCGACCTTTTTGTCGAAATCCGCGTCGGCCGGCTGGTCTTTTTTGTCGTAGGTGACAACGGTCATGTTGAAGTCCTGCTTCAATTTGTCATACGGGACGGCGAAATCGCCCATGCCTTCAAACGGCTTGCCGATGATGCCGACGCGCGAGTTGCGGAATTTGGACGCGGCGATGGCGGCGTCGATAGCGGTCTTCAATTTGGCGGTGATGACAGCCGAATGCTTCCAATGGCCGGCGACGAGAACAAACGGTTTCTTCCTGCGAATGAGGAGGTTGGAGAAATCCTGCACGCCGTGGATACCGTGGTTGGGGCCGATTTTTTCGCCGCAATCGACGTTGAAATTGAAATCGTAGTCCGGCGTCGTGTCGAGAATGATGACGGGGATGTCCGTTCCCGCGACGGCATCGATGGATTCCAACGACGGTGAATAGGCGAGATGGAGCGTCACAATGGCATCCACTTTGTTATCGACCAACAACTTGATGGATTTTTCAAACTCCGGCTTGACGCAGGAGATGGGGGCTTGGACGACTTCGACGCCGAGCTTGCGAATTTCCTCCGCGATGAGATCCGCGTTGGCCTGCATCTGCGGGCGGCGATGAGGGGATGTTTTGTCGTAAAGTGCGATGTAAAGAGGCAGAAGACCGACTTTTGCAGGCATGTTTTTTCTCCTTGTCGAATGGAAAAATTAGCAGTTTAAGAGGATGATATTACATTAAATAAAAATCCGTTGGTAACAATATGCCCTAACAAAAGAATATTTCCACTATCATTCCGGTAAAAAATACATGAAGCAGATACAGAAATGCCCCCATTGCCATAAAGATTCGGTCTTCAGCCACAATATCTGCCCGAATTGCGGCTTTGAGTCGAAATACGAAGAGCGCGGCGAACCGGACTATAAACTGGACGAAAACGGCAAAGTGCCGTCGTACGCGTTTGTCATGGAAGAGCACATGACGCAGTGCCAACGGCATGGCCGCATCCTGCTTGGCGTCATCATGGGGCTTTTGGGCGCGCCGTTGATCACATGGGCGGCGACGAACGTTTTCCTGCTGACCGATGAAAACCGTACGATGGAAATCCCTCTCTTCAGGGTATTTCTGGCTTGTGTCATCGTCGCTTGGATCTTCTGGACGATATGGAACAACGGCTACCGCTGGCTGACGCGCGGCGTGATGGCGGTGGCGTTTCTGAGCGGCTTCTGGATGCTTGGCTGGGCGGTGAAGATGATCGTCCAGATTGTCAAGAAGAGCGGAGACGTCAATCCCGTGCTGCTTTTGGGCTGTCTGATTTTCGGGACGGTCTATGTGTGGTGCGCATGGCAGTTGTGGCGGTCACGCGACATTCCGGAATTTCTGCGGATGCAGTACCAGAAGATGAAAGACGAAGAATTCTAAAGGCCTATGGCTTATGGCCTATGGCTTATGGGCGATGGCCTATGGCTTATGGCCTATGGCTTATGGTTAGTGGTTAGTGGTTAGTGGTTAGTGACTGGATTTGCTGGATTTACTGGATTATCTGGATTGGCGTTTTTCCAGAGTCTCCAGAATATCCAGAACATCCAGAAAACAAATGCATGAGCCTTAAGCCATATTTCCAGAGTCTCCAGAATATCCAGAACTTCCAGAAAACAAATCCATGAGCCATAAGCCATGAGCCATAAGCTTCAATAGCCAAAGGCTATTGAATCATGGCAAGAAAGGCTTCTTCGTCGATGACCTGTACGCCGAGCTGCGCGGCCTTTTCCGTTTTGCGTGCTCCTGTGTTCGCTCCCGCTACGAGATAAGTCGTGTTGCGGCTGACGGAAGATGCGACGGCGCCGCCTTTTGCGCGAATTTTCGCGGATGCCGTCTCGCGATCCATGGAGGCGAGCGTTCCTGTTAGAACGAACGTCTTTCCGGCCAGCGTTGCTTCCTGTGCCGATTCTTCCGTTGTTGTTTCCATGGCGGAGCCGCCTTGCGGATTGATGTTGAGCTCCGCAAGGCGTTTCAAAATGGCTTTTCCCGTGTCGCCTGCGAAGAACGTCAAGACGCTGAGGGCGGTTTTCGGTCCGATAGCCGTCGTAACATATTCGCCAGGCTTGTTTTCACGCAGAAGACCGAGGCGGACCAACTCCCGAGGCGATGTCTCGGCAGGCAGGTCATCCGTCGTTTCATCTTGTTTTTCAATGGATTGCGGAGCCTTTTCCGGTGGTGGTTCCAACATGAAATCGAAAAGGCCTTGGCCGGATTTTGGTTGTTCAGGCTTCGGCGGTTCGGTCTGCGGCTGTTCTGGAAGCGGTTTGGAATCAAGCGGTTGGATCTCTGGAACAGGATTGCCTGTGGCGCGAAGCAAGCCGCGGAGGACGCCGGAGACGGCGACTTCCCGCAAGGTCTTGTGGACACGGCCGATATGATAGGCCGTCGCCGCTCCAACATCCGGAATGCCAAGGGCTTGCAACCAGTTGGCGAGCGGCATGGTGCGGGAGCGTTCGATGGCGGCCAGTAGTTTTGCGGCGTTTTTCGGACCGAAAACACGCGGCGCTTCGTCTGTTCCCAAATTCAGAGCGGCAAGCTTATCTTGCGTCAAATCATAGACATCCAGCGGTTCATTGACAAGGCCGCGTTCGACAAGCGCTTCGGCGACAACGCCGCCGAGCGCCTCTAAATCCAATGCGTTGCGGGCGGCGAAATATTCGACGCGGCGGACGTTCTGCGCAGGGCATTGGACGTTGAGGCATCGCCATGCCACAAATTGCGAATCGCGTTCGACGGGGCCGCCGCAGGACGGGCATTTTCCGCCGATATGCTTCTCAAAATCAAAGGGTTCTGAATTCGGTGGCCGTTTGGACATAACGACTTCGACAACGGCCGGAATGACCTCTCCCGCCTTTTCGATGAGAACCGTGTCGCCGATGCGGATGTCTTTTCGGCGGATGTCATCTTCGTTATGGAGTGTGGCGCGGCTGATGGTGGAACCCGCCAGCGGGACAGGCTCCAATTCCGCGACGGGCGTGAGAACACCTGTCCGTCCGACCTGCACCGTGATGGCCCGTAGCAGGGTGGCGGCGCGTTCGGGAGCATATTTGAAGGCTTTCGCCCAGCTTGGCGCATGTGCCGTCATGCCAAGCACTTCGCGTTGATCAAATCGATCGACTTTGATGACGGCGCCATCCGTATCATAGGGGAACGTGTCGCGGATTCCATGTAGTTCGTCGATGGCGGAAAGGATTCCTTCAAGGCTGTTGACGGAACGGACCCATTTCTGCACTTTCAGACCGAATCGTTTGAAGGTGTCGAAAAGCTCTGTCTGGCTGCGGATGTTGAGGCCGACGATTTCGCCGCTGGCGTAGAAAAGGACATCCAATGGACGTTCCGCCACCTGCCGCGCGTCCAACTGCTTGAGGCTGCCAGCCGTTGCGTTTCTGGCATTTGCGAATTCCTCTTCGTTGTTGGCGATACGGCGGGCGTTGAGTTTCAGAAAGCCTTCGCGGCTCATATACACTTCGCCGCGAGCCTCGAAGACGGGCGGCGGATCGGTCACGGCAAGGCGGAGCGGGACGGACGGAATCGTGCGGATATTCGCCGTGACATCGTCCCCCTGTTTGCCGTTTCCGCGCGTAAGTGCTTGCACGAGAAGGCCGTTCTCATAGCGGATGGAAATGCTGACGCCGTCGATTTTCGGTTCGACAAGATACGTCGGCATGTCGCCGCCGAGGCCTTTCACGACGTATTCGTGGAAACGGCGGAGGTCGTTCGCGTCATACGTGTTGTCCAGACTCATCATGGGCAGTTTGTGGCGGACGGTCTGGAAAGCCGTCAGCGGATTGCCGGAAACGCGTTGCGTAGGGGAGTCCGGCGTGATGAGTTCGGGATGGGCGGCTTCGATTTCCCGCAACTTGCGGTAGAGCGTATCATATTCGTAATCGGATATTTCCGGCTTCGCTTCGATGTAATAGAGATGGTCATGCCGTCTGATTTCGGAGCGGAGAAAATCGAGTTGTTCTTGGATGGATTGGTTTTCCATGGGGGGACTGGTGGTGTTGTGAAAAACAAAAGAATGCTGAATAAAATTAGCATCTCAAGAAGATTTTATCAAAGAAATTCTGGATATTTTTTCCATTTTGAAAAACGGGTGGAATTCTATTGGAAAACAAGTGGATTTCCATTATATTTTATAGTATAGGAAAATGTCTTGAGACCATAGCAGCATGCTTCAATCACTTCATATCAGAAATCTGGCGTTGGTGACGGAGCTCGATTTGGAGCTTACCGGCGGATTCAACGTCATCACAGGCGAAACAGGAGCCGGCAAGTCGTTGATAATCGGCGCGATCCAGCTTCTGGCCGGTGGCCGTGCGACGCCGTCGCTGATTCGCAATGGCGAAACGCATTGCGACGTTTCGGCGCAGTTTGGGCTGGCGACGCTTCAACCTGCACTTAAAGCACGTCTGGAGAAGATGTTGGAAGATGCAGGCGTCGCAGCCTGTGATGAAGAAGGATTGTTGTTGCGGCGGGTGATTTCGGAATCGGGCAGCCGTTCATTCGTGAACGGCGCGGCGGTGACGGTCAGTTTCCTGCGGGAGTTGGGCGAACTGCTGATTGACTTGCATGGGCCGCATGACAACCAGTCTATTCTGAAGAATGCAAAACAGCTTGAGTTATTGGACGTCTATGCCCAATCAGAAGAGCTTCTCAAACGTTGTCATGATGAAGCCGCGCATTTGAACGAATGTCGGCGGAATCTGGAGGATTTGGAACGCGAAGGATTGCAGCCGGAGCAACTGGATTTACTGCGGCATCAGCTGAAGGAAATCCGTGATGCGAATCTGCAACCCGGTGAAGATGAGGAAGTTCTGAGAAAGTACAAGCTGTCGGAGAACGCAAAGCGGTTGCTCCAATTGGCGAACCAGGCGGCGGGAATGTTGTCGCAGGGGGAGAATTCGCTGATGGAGCAAGTCGGTTCCGTTTTCCGTCTGGTTCGTGAAATCAGTCAGCATGATGCCGAAAAGGGAGAGGAGTTCGACGGAAAATTGACGGAAATCCATGACGCGCTGCAGGATTTGTCGTCTGAATTCGAAGAATATGCGATGAGCATGGACTTCGATACGGAGGAAATACAGGAGATTGAGAACCGTTTGGAGTTGATCCAGAAGCTGAAACGCAAGTATGGTCCTGCCTTGCAGGATGTTATGGATACAGCGGAACGGATCAAGGAAACGATCAAGAGAATACAGGGGAGGGGAGACATGGTGAAACAACTTCGGGAGGACATCGAGTCCGCCGAAAAAGCGCTGTTGAAGACCTGCGCTGAACTGGATGCTCGTCGCCGCGCAGCGGCGGGGCCGTTGGCGGAGGCGATTACGGAGAAGCTGAAAGTGCTCGGCTTCAACAAGGCGACTTTCACAATCGACATCAAGGAGGCCGAACCGGGGCCGACGGGCGCGAACGCCGTCGAGTTCATGTTCGCTCCGAATCTTGGCGAGGAGATGAAGCCGCTGAAGGCGACGGCGTCGTCCGGCGAGACGGCACGCGTCATGCTGGCGTTGAAAACCGTGCTGTCGGACGCGGATGCCGTTCCGGTATTGGTGTTTGACGAGATCGACGCCAACGTCGGCGGCCGCACGGCGGGCGCCGTGGCGGGTGAGTTGAAGACGGTGGCGACGCGGCATCAAGTCTTCAGCATCACGCACTTGGCGCAGATCGCGGCGGCTGGGGACACGCATTTTCTCGTCGAGAAACGGACGGACGAAACGCGGACAACGGCGACGATGCGGAGGCTTGCGCCATCAGAGCGCGTCGATGAGCTGATCCGCATGATGGGGGCGGACGCGGATTCCGTGCCTGCGCGCAAACATGCGCAGGAGCTGCTGGAATCATACCAGACGGGAGGGCCGCGCTCCAGCGTGGCCGATTAATCGGGAGGGGCACGCTCCAGCGTGACCGCTTAAAAAGACAATATGAAGGGAAACATTTGAAATAGGAAGAGAAGTCCATGAGAAAAACACTGATAATTCCAGTTTTGATAGCCGTCATGTCGTTGTTCGTGCTGACGTCGTGTTCGCCGACGGATCCTGTCGCGGAATACAACGCGGCGTTGGAATTGATTGAACAGAAGGATTATCCGGCGGCGTTGGAACGCGCGAAAAAATGTGTTCGGATGAATCGCGAAGATGTCGATGCCATCAAATTGCAGACGTTGTGCGCCTTCAGTTATGATTCAGAAAGTGCGGAACGGGACTCCGCCTTGCAGAATCTGAGACGCATGGTCAAGAACAAGGCGAAGGAAGACTACCAGGCATATTTCTTACTAGGCTGGGCGTATTTCCAGATGTACAGCTATTCGGAGGCACAAGAGTATCTGACAGAGGCCTATAAACTGATGCCGAAGGAGAGCATGGCGAATTCCAAGACATATCACAACCTGTTGTACATGATTGGGATATGCTGTGTGAACAACAATCTGCCGCAAGGTCTTGAATATCTCCGTCCGCTGGAGAAGATCAGCCCGTTCAAGGAATGGCCGGAATACTACATGAACTACGCGATGCTGGCCTATCGGCTGAAGCGTTACAATGAGGCGATCTCATGGTTTGGAAAGGCGCAGAAGTTGGATCCAACCCAGCCGCAGCCTTATCTCAACATTGCCGTCATCTATGATACAAACTATGGCGCCACGAAATATGCAAAGCTATGGTACACGAATGCGTTGGTTCGATATCAGAAACAGGGCAACACGTTGTTTGTCAAGAAGATACAGGCGAGATTGAGCGCACTGGTCAGAAAAAACCGATAACTGGTCGCGGGGTGCGCATGATGGTGCGCCACCGCTGTTTTGATGTTGGAAGCCGTTTAACGGATGAACGTTGTGCCGTATGCCGCATATTCCGGAAGAGATCATCGAAGAAATACGGAACCGGGCCGATTTGGTTGACCTTGTGTCCCGTCAGACTCCCGTGAAGAAGAACGGGAACGCCTTTTGGGCATGCTGCCCGTTCCATAACGAGAAGACGCCGTCGTTCAAGATCGATCCGCAACGGCAGACGTACTATTGTTTCGGTTGCAAGAAAAGCGGCAACGTGTTCCATTTCGTGCAGGATATGGTGAATACGGATTTCGTCGGTGCCGTCCAATGGCTTGCGAATTTGTACGGCATCGACATACCGGACACGCGGGATGGCAACGAACAGGAACAGGATCGCCGCCGCCAATGGCGCGAAAACTGTCTTAAGTTGTTGAACGACACGGCGAACTGGTATCATGCGAATCTTTCGCAGCCAGAGGCCGAACCCGCTCGCCGTTATTTGGAGTCGCGCGGCATCGACGCAGATGCCGTCAACCGTTTCCGCCTCGGCTATTCCCCTGATTCATTTGATGCCGCGAGCCGTTGGGCGACACGCCTCGGTTATACACCAGAAATGCTTCTGGCAACGGGACTTACCGTTCAGAAGGAGGATTCGAAAACGACATATGACCGTTTCCGTGGCCGTCTGACGTTTCCTATTCAGGACGAACTTGGCCGCGTTGTCGGTTTCTCCGCACGCGTTTTGGATGCGGAGGCGAAAACGGCGAAATACGTCAACAGCCCGGAGACGGATTTCTTTCAGAAGGGCAAGTTGCTTTATGCTTATAATTTTGCGCGACAGGCATTTAAGAACTCCGGTAAGGCATTGATCTGCGAAGGCCAGCTGGATGTCATCGCCTGCCATCGCGCAGGGCTCGACTATGCGGTGGCGGCGCAAGGTACCGCTTTCACGGAATTTCATGCGCGGCTTCTGAAGCGTTCGACGAGCCGCGTGACGTTGGCCTTCGATGCAGACGGCGCGGGCCGCAAGGCAACCGTTCGCACGATGGCGATTCTTCATGGGCAAGGGCTTGCCGTCGATGTCGTTACGTTGCCGGAAGGCGAAGATCCGGATTCCATTTTCCGCAAAGGCGGAGCGCATGCGTTGACCGCCATCATGTCGCAGACGACGCCCGCCGTGCCGTTCTTATTCAATGTGATGTGCGCACAGCATGATCGTACCCAGCCGGAGGAACTATCGATTATCGTCAAGGAAGTTTTGGAAGTGATTCGGCCGTTGGCGGATCCCGTTGTGAAAGCTGGTCATTGCCAATGGCTTGCGCAGCAATTGCATATTCCGGAGAACGTCGTTCTACAGGAGCTGAAAGTTGTGGACGACAGCCATAAGAGCGCGTTTGACAGCGCGATTCCGAAAATGATTCCGAAGCCGTTGATGCCGAACCAGATGCCTGCTTTCCACATGCAGCAGACGGGCGAGGCGACATTTCAGGTCCTGCTGGAACTGATTCTGCACCACGATTTTCTGGCGAAGGAACTGGCTGGAAACGACGATGTCGCCACGTTGATTCCGGACACGCCATTGGGGCAGGCCATCAACATGGTCGTCGCCGAAACGGCGGAGGGCGAATGGGAGATGGCGGAGCAGAGCATCATCAATTCCGATCTGGCGGCCAATCCATCCGTCGGCAAGGTCTTGAACAATCCACAGTACGGCAAGCTTCTGCCCGAGGAAGGAGATGACACCGCCGTTATCGAAAACAAACGCGAGAAAGTGAAGGCCGCTTTCAATGATTGTGTGAACGAGTTGCTACGCAATGACTTGGATGTGAAAATCGCGGCGGTGAAGGAGTCGATGTCAACGGAGACGGGCGATGCGTTGGTTCAGCTTCAACGCGAATTCTGCGAATTGATCGCCCGCAAGAACAAGTTGCGGAAGCGGTAGATATTTAATTTTCAGCAGTTTCCGCACGGCATAAGGCGTACAGGCTGCGAAGCGCATGCCAGACGATTTCAGACTGAGCGGCCAATTGGTTGAAAAGCAACTTGAAGCCCGGTAGAAGCTGTCGTGTCGCAATCATCAGTCCTAAATAGACAAAAAAGATGTTGCAGACGATGATGAGCGACAGTGAGAAGACGACGCCGTTGATCTGCAGATCCTGCTGGCCTTTCGAGATGGCGATGCAGGTGAGAACGACGTGATAGGCGTATGAAAGGCCGATGACGGCGGCGATGGTGATATCGACCCATGCCGGAAATGGCGGATCGAAAATCAACACGATGCCGTAAATGCCTAGTAGGCAAAGCATATAGAAGGGAAGGAAATACGGCGCGAGGATGATCCAGATGTTTGGGCGATCCACATCGACGCTGCCTGAATTGAAGCTCAGACGGATGTTGGACGTCTTGCGGAGGAACAGCGTGGCGACCGCCCAATGGGTCAGTTCATGCCCGAAGACATAGCACGGAATGCAGCGGAATCTGTAAAACAACGGCAGTCCGACGAGAAAACCGCCCAGAAACGCCCATGCCAGATTGGCGTCCTCAAAGGATCGAGGCAACCGTATGAGGCAGATGAGAAGGGCCAGCGTGATGAACCAAATGGCCAAATCGGCCAGCCCTTTGAGAATGGAATAGAGAAAACGTTTCATGAATGGCGAGATGATGAAGGCATGATATATACCTTAATATATAATGTCCCATGTAATGACAAACATTTCTAAAAAACAGGCTTCTAGAATTCTAGTATTCTAGAAGCCTAGTAATGGCACGTCAAAAGCTCCAATCTGTCAGCGTGCGAACCATGCGCGGAGGCGCGTGGCGGTGAGCGACGTGAGAATCGGATAGTCGATGGCTTGCGCTGTCTGGCTGGCGGGGAGGCTGAACGTGATGAGGCTGTTGCGGATGCGATTGCCGTTCTTGTCCATGAAGAAGACATGGAGTTCGGTGGCTTTTTCAAGCGGCGGAACCTGAAGCTTCAGTACCATATTTTCGTTGGCGGCGACATCCATGTCGCGGATGGCGAGTCCGTCCACGTTCCGCCAGTCGTCAGTCGGCTGGTAGGCGGGACGCTGTTCGGGAGGCGGTGTTGTCAGATCGGCGATTTCCTTTTCGGTCGCGAGACGGAGGACGACGTCGTCCAGCATGTAGGATATTTCAGATTCAAGGCGGAAGTCATTTCGGTCGAGGCGGAAATCAAGCCGCAGGTAATTGACGTCATCTGACGTTTTGAAGGTGTATTTGCCTTGCTGCCAAACGCCTGGACGCCAAGGAAAATAGTACGTGAAGCGTGTCTTTTCGCGCCATTCATTGTCCGGTCCGCGGAAAATGACGAGGGCTTTCGTCAAAGCGCCTTTGTCCATGAAACGACGGAACGTGAGCGTGTAGTATTTGCCTGGTTCGACGGCCAGGTCTTGATAAATCCGCCCGAAGGTGGATTTGGGCAGACGGGTGATCTTGGCGGCGCCGTTGACAACTTCCACGGAGCCGAGGTCCGCCGTGCGGATTTCCTTCTTCCAGCCTTCGAGGCCGTTGTCGAAGGAGCCGTTGGTCACGAGATTGACGGCGTCTGGAACGACTTCCGGTTCGGGTTCAGGCGGCAATGGCAGCGGGGCGGGGGCTTTCGGAAAGTTCAAGTTTTTGAGCTTCAGGATGTTGGGCCAGTGGTCGGAAAACTGGCTGAAGTATTTCCATTTGGGGAATTCAACGTATGATTCGACGACGTCGTCCTTCAGGTTTGGCGACAGCAAGGCGAGATCAATACGGCTGCTATATCTGATTCCATGCTCTTTCATCCAGTCATATCCGACATCAATGAGACCTGCGTCAAGTAGCTGCTGTGTGGAGACATAGTCGTATTTGCCATTGTTCATGTTCTTTCCACGGCCTTTGACATAATTCTCGCGTTTGGCCGGATCCATTTTCTCAAGACGATCATCGAACCGTTCCTTGTCCATGGGCGAGTAGTTGTTGAAGTCACCCATCATAATGAGTTTTTCGCCTGCTTCGAGCAACGGTTTGATACGGCGGACATAGATGGCGGTTTCATGAATGCGGCGCTGGAAATCGAAGGGGGAGGTGTGGATGGACATGAAATAGACGCCGTTGATTTTGGCGAGAACGTAGCCGTGGTGCAGATCCACCGTGCGCGTCTCGATGATTTCGAACGGATGACGGGAGGTCAGCGCGATGGAATAGTCCGTAAACGGCTTGGCAACGGCGGCGTAGGAATGCCCCCACAGCCGTGCCATTTTGGCGAAGCCTTTGCTGTCCTGTCGTGCTATTTCTTGGAAGAGAATGACTTCCGGATCGTATGAGCGGATCCATTCTGCCGTTTCCAGAAGTTTGGATGCATTGTTGAAGCCGATTTCAACATTGTAGGCGAGAATTCTAGTCGGTTCATCCGCAGGCGGTTGTTGCGCATGGAGGCAGGCAGTGGCCATCAAAATCAATGCTAGCAGGAATCGT
>JAFZIJ010000054.1 GCA_017554445.1 Victivallales bacterium | reverse complement strand
CTCGCCATGATTGAAATCGCCCGCCGTCTGGATGCCAACGAATCTCTTGACGGCATCCGCGGCACCGCCCGCGTCGCCGCTCCGACGGAAAACGTCCAGCGGCTGCCATCTTTTGAAGAAATCCAGCAGGACAAGTCGCTGCTCATCAAGGCGACGCTCCAATTGGAAGACCACTACCACAACGGCACCGTCCCACTTGTCCAGCAACATGGCAACCAGTTTGTCGTCATCGAACCGTCCGCCCCGCCATTGACGACGGAGCAGATGGATGCCCTTTATTCCCTGCCGTTTACGCGTCGTCAGCATCCAAAATACGAACAGCCTGTTCCTGCGTTGGACATGCTCCGTTTCAGCGTCACCGCCGTCCGCGGCTGCGCGGGTGGCTGCGCCTTCTGCTCCATCGCGCAGCATCAAGGCCGCAAAATCACGTCGCGTTCGCCGGAATCGCTCATCGCGGAAATCACCCGCCTCACGAAGATGCCCGAATGGCGCGGCTCCATCTCAGACGTCGGAGGACCGACCGCAAATCTTTGGGGCTCAACATGCAAGGCAGGATATAAGAACTGCCATCGCGCCAGTTGCCTCACGCCGGAGATATGCCCCAACCTCGTATTGGATCTGAATGCCTATGTCAATATGCTCCAACGGCTTAAGGCTATTCCCGGTGTGAAGCACATCTCCGTCGCCAGCGGCCTCCGCCATGACGCCGCCCTGCGGGAACCGGAGGCCGCCCGCAAACTCGTCGCCAATTTCGTCGGCGGCCATCTGAAACTCGCCCCCGAACATTGTTCTGACAAAGTCCTCAAACTCATGAGAAAACCTTCTTTCGAGAAATTCGAACGTTTTCTTGATATTTTTCAAGCCACCAGTGCGCAACACGGCAAAGAGCAGTATATTATACCATATATAATAAGCGCTTATCCGGGCTGCGAAATGTCGGACATGAGAACCGTCGCCAACTGGTTCAGAAAACGCGGCTGGCAGCCACAGCAGATCCAATGCTTCATTCCGACGCCCGGAACTCTCGCAACAGCAATGTTCTACGCAGAAAAGGACTTCAACGGCAATTCCATCCACGTCCCCAAAACGGATCGTGAACGGGAAGACCAGCATGCCGTCCTCATCAAGAAAAAAGCCGCACAAATCGACTGATGCAACATGCAAACACCGCCCACTCTTGACATCGTCCGCCTATGCTCCTCCATGGACGCCATGAAGGCATCCGACCTCTTCCTCTCCGTCGGACGCCGCCCCGCCATGCGCATCGCGGGCGCCATCCAAGAGCTGCAGGAGCCGCCGTTAACCAATGATGACGTGCGCGCCTTCTTCGAACGCCATCTTCCGTTAAGCATGATGTCACGCTTCGAAGAGATGAAAGACGCCGATCTCGGCGTCAGTCTCCCACCGCTCGGCCGTTTCCGTATCAATCTTTCCTACCAGCGCGGCAACATCTCCATGGCCATCCGTCGCATTCCGTCGGGAGCCGTTGATGCAAAGAAACTTCTGATTCCAGATGTCGTCTTCGAAATGACGGAGGAACAGCGCGGCCTCATACTCATCACGGGCGCAACGGGTTCCGGCAAATCCACCACGCTCGCCGCCATGCTGCACCATATCAACACGCATTTCCATAAGCATGTCGTCACCATCGAAGACCCAATCGAATTCGTCCACGAAGATATCAATGCCATCATTGACCAGCGTGAAATCGGCAGCGACACAAACGACTTCCAGACGGCCCTCCGCCACGTCGTCCGTCAGAATCCAGATGTCATCTTCCTCGGCGAAATGCGCGATTTGGAAACCGTCCAAACCGCCATCAACGCCGCGCAGACCGGCCATCTTGTCGCCGCCACCATGCACACGATGGATGTCAACCAGACGTTGGAACGCATCATCAACTACTTCCCTGAAGACCAGCAACCGCAGATCGCGCAGGATTTGTCGTTGGTACTCATAGGCATTGTCTCCCAACGACTTATCGCAAAAAAGGATGCCATCGACCGCGTTGCCGCCTTCGAAGTTCTGCGCATGACGCCGCTCGCTCGCCGCCTTGTCGCCAATCGCGAAATCGAGACGATTCCGGAAATCATCAAGGCCGGTTACAACGAAGGCATGATCACCTTCAACCGCTCCATTCTCAAACTCTTCCAAGACGATCTTATCACGTTTGAAACCGCCACCGCCGCCGCGTCAAACAAAGAAGAATTCATCCTCCTCGCGCAAGGAATGGAAACAGGCATCGACACGCTCCGCAGCTATTCCGCCGATCCAGACCACGGCCTTTCCATCAAGAAGCTCCTTCGCGATGCCATCCACTACGGCGCGTCCGATCTCATCCTTACAAATGGTTCCGCACCAGTCATTAGGATCGATGGCGAGCTCTGCCCGTTCGATATGCCGACGCTCACGCCCGCGGACACGCAAAAGCTTCTCTATTCCGTCCTGTCCTATACGCAACGCGCTGATTTTGAAGAGAATAAGGAAATCGATTTCGCGCTTTCCGTCAAAGGCCTCGACATCGGCGGCGGCAATAAAAACGACTACCGTTTCCGCGTCAATGGCTTCTACCAAAAAGGCGCCATCGCCGCCGCCATGCGTATCATTCCGACACAAATACCGAGCATTGAGGCACTTGGCATTCCGCAAGCCGTTGCCAGCCTCAGCACACGCCGACAAGGACTCGTCCTCTTCGTTGGCCCCACGGGCTCCGGTAAATCCACGTCGCTCGCCGCCCTTTTGGACCGCATCAACACAACTCGAGCATGCCACATCATCACCGTCGAAGATCCAATCGAATTCGTCCATTCACACAAGATGGCTCTTATCGAACAACGTGAAGTCCATGCGGATACGTACAGTTTTTCCAATGCATTGAAATACGTCCTTCGACAAGATCCGGATGTCATTCTTGTCGGCGAAATGCGTGATCCGGAAACAATCGCCACCGTTCTCACCGCCGCTGAAACAGGCCATCTCGTCTTCGCAACGCTTCATACGAACGATGTCACGCAGTCCGTGGACCGCATTATCGACGTCTTCCCTGCGGAACGGCAGAACCAAATCCGCTCACAATTGGCGGCCTGTTTGGAAGCCATTATCTCCCAACGGCTTCTGCCTCGAAAAGACCAGCCGAAAGGCCGCATCGCAGCCTTCGAAGTCCTACTTGGAACCACCGCCATCCGCGCCATGATCCGAGACAAAAAGACCCACCAGATCGCCGGCATGATGGAAACCTCCGCCAGTCTCGGCATGATCACGATGGAACGCGCCCTCCGCAATCTCTACGAAGATGGCAAAATCTCACGCGAAAGCTACCTCGCGCTCGTCCCCAACCCGACGCATCAAGTAGAAGACGACATTCTTCTGCAATACAAAACCGCCCCACCTCCCCAAAACAATGGATAATCGCAACCAACAATCATCTCAGATATCCCAGATATCCTAGATATCCCATAAGTCCCAGATATCCCATAAGTCATAGATATCCCATTTAAACGGAACCAACCATGATCAAAGAACTCCCCTCTCAATTCATCATCCTCAACGCCAAGCTCTTCGATGGTCTCGGCAACGCCCCCTTCATGGCGGATGTCTGCGTCAACCAAGGCCGTATAGAAGCCATCGCCAAAGCAGGAACAATGCATCCTTCCGGCGTCTATACCATTGACGCGGAAGGCCTTGCGCTCTCTCCAGGCTTCATCGACGCCCATTCCCATTCCGACACAAAGATTATGGACAATCCGAACGCGGACGCCAAAATCTCACAAGGCGTCACGACGGAAGTCGTCGGCAACTGCGGTTCCTCCGCGACACTTACCAAGCATGCCTGCTGGGGCGATATCGAATCCTATGCCCACGAACTGAACCTCCGTCAGCCGGCCCTCAACATCGTCGCCCTCGCCGGCCATAACACGATTCGTTCGATGGTCATGGGTTATGAAAACCGCGAACCGACGCGTGATGAAATGAATCAGATGAAAGAGATTCTCGACAAGGCACTTAAGCAAGGCGCCGCTGGTCTCTCCTCTGGCCTCTGGTATCTGCCGGGCAAATATTCCAAGACGGAAGAAGTTGTAGAACTCGCCTCTGTTTTGAAAGGCACCAACAAGCCATACGCCACCCACATGCGCTCCGAAGGCGACGGCCTCCTCGAATCCATCGACGAAGCCATGCAAATCGCCGCCGCTGGCGCCAACAGACTCGAAATTTCCCACTTTAAAGCCACCAATCAACGGAACTGGTATAAATTAGATGCCGCCTTCGAAAAGATTGAAAACGCCAAGAAGAACGGCATGTCCATTTTCGCGGACCGCTATCCGTACATTTTCTCCTGCACGTCCCTCCGCATGGTTGTACCATCGCCCTATGATTTGATCGCGAATATCCGCGAATTTCTGCAAACGCCTGAACATCAAAAGGAAATTATCGATGCCTTCAACAATATGGGCGATAAGGGCCCAAACTGGGAACGCGTCATCGTGACGGATTCCATCTCCGCCCACAAGCCTTACATCGGCTATAATATGAAGGAAATCGGTGAAATGATGGGGCTTACGCCGCCTGAAGCGACCATCAAACTGCTCACCGAAGCCTCGCCTTCCGCCGCTTTCGGCAAGATGAGCGAAGACAACATGCACCGTATTCTTGCAAAAGACTGGGTCGTCGCAGGCAGTGATGCCTCTTCCAACGCGTACGACTATTCCGTCGGCCGAGCTCATCCGCGCGCCTTCGGAACGTTCCCGCGTTTCTTCCAATTTGCCCGCCAAAGTGCTCCGGATGAACAAGTTATCCGCCGCATGACCTCCCTGACGGCATCCATTTTCAACATTCCCGAACGCGGCATCATCAAGCCCGGTTACCGCGCGGATCTCGTCCTCTTCGATCCCGATAACTTCAAATGCGTCTTCGACTTCAAGACGCCGCACACGCCTTGCACAGGCGTCCGCTTCGTTTTCGTCAACGGCCAGCTCACCTTCGACGCCGAAACTCCCGCCGCCCGTGGCCGCCACGGCTCATTTATTCCAATCAAATAAAAACAGTGGGCGGACCACGCTTTTGCGTAGCTCGCCCTGTTTCTAAAAATCTTCTGTCCCTTATGTCCCTTTAGTCCCTTATGTCCTTTATTTTCAGGCCATAAGCTATAGGCCATAAGCCATAAGCATGGTAGCCACCACAGTGGCTACCATATAAGCTTACCATCCCTTGATTTCCGCCACATGCGGGAAATCAGGCTTGATCAGCTTCTTGATGGCGATCGCGTATTCACGAATCTCCCACTGCGCATGGTCGCTATCGCGCAGTTCAAGGAACTTCAGCAGATTGTTCAGATCGACCGTCGCCCAGAACGTCGTCATCATATCCTGCGGCAGCACGCCACGGGCCTGTTCGCGGCAGACGCCCTGCTCCAACAGCTTGTGGTACAAGTCCAAAGAGCGTTTATGATGCTCTTCAATCAACGCCTTGCAGGCCGCCTGATCAAGATGCTCCGCCGGACGAGACGCCTGGCGGTCGCTTTCCGCTTGCTCGCGCAATTCGGGCGGCGTGTAGAATTCGATATCGACATCCGTGTAACGACGCGAAATTTCATTATAGCTCCACGTGCGGTGACGGTGCCACTGCGAACGGATGAACAGCGGGCAATGCACCAAGAACGTGAAAACCACGTGTTCCAAAGGACTTGTGTGGTGATTTTTGATCAGATACCGCACGAGCGCCGCATCGCGGTTATCCATCTCCGTACGAATCTTGCCGAACGAAACGCGGGCGGCGTTGACAATGCTTGTCTCCGTGCCAAGACGGTCAACAAGGCCGATCCACCCCTGCCCTCCGAGTACCTTCACATGATTGGTCGGAGGAATGTTCACATTGTTCTCTGCCATCCTGAAATCTCCTCACTTGTTCAGTTTCGGGAAAAGATAATCGACGCATGCGTTCAACGTGCTCAGTTTGCCGTAGTCGGCTTCAGGCACTTCCACGCCGTAGCGTTTCCGCAATTCCATGATGACATCCAGAAAGTCCATCGATTCGAGCTTGCCGCGAAGCGGGTCATCCAGCCTCAGTTGCGTCCAGTCTTCGTCCGGATTGATATCGGTGACAATCTCAATCAATGCCTTGTAAATTTCCTCGCGTGACATCTTGTTCCTTTTTTTTGAATGGTTGCTTATATTGACTGTTGTTCAGTTTTTTATCCTCTGCCATCGGCCATAAGCCATAAGCCATAAGCCATAAGCCATAGGCCCATAAGCGCCTTGGCGCTTATGGTCGGTATCGCGATACCACCAACACGCAATTGATGCCCATCATCCCGAACGAGTTGTTCAGAATCGAATCGACCTTCTCCACCTTCACAGGCTTGTTGCACACAAGATTGCGAAGGGCGCAGGACGGATCCAGATTATCAACGTTGATTGTCGGATGGACGATTTTGTCGTCGAAAGCTGGCAGATTGCCCGCCAATTCCAATGCGGCCGCTGCCCCCATGCAATGGCCGATATAGCTCTTCGTATTATTAAAATACGTCTCCGTGCACATCTCGTCAAACACATTCCGCAACGCCTCGCACTCCTTTATGTCGCCAGCGGGCGTTCCCGTCGCATGGGTGTTGACAATGTGGATGTCCTTCGGCTGCAGTCCAGCCCGCGCGATGGCACGGCTGATGCATTCCGCCTGACGTTCCGGATTCGGCAACACCATGTCGCTGGCGTCCGAATTGTAGCACCATCCCGCGATTTCGCCGTAAATCTTTGCGCCACGCGCCTTTGCGCGATCAAGCCGTTCCAACACATACATCGCACCCCCTTCGGAGATGACGATGCCGTTGCGGTCGCGATCAAATGGACGGCTCGCCTTCGTCGCGTCTTCATGATGCGCAAGTGCCGTCTGGCTGGCGAACGCCGCAAAGATACCGAACGTATGCGGACTTTCCGAAACACCGCCTGCCAACGCCACATCCACTTCTCCCAGAAGGATTTGCTGTACACCTTGCACGATGCCGAGATTGCCTGCAGCGCAAGCCGCGCCAATCGTATAGTGCGGTCCCGTGATGCCCAGATTAACGGTCACTTCACCAGCGGGATTGTTCGCAACCGACCGCGGATTATGGTAGTGCGACCAATATTTCGTGTCGTAATTGTACTGGCTGATCTCATAGACCTGCCCTTCCGTCTCCACGTTGCCATGTTCCGTGATGCCGACGAACACGCCAGTTCGATCCTTCGCGTAGTCCTTCTCCAAATCCACGCCCGCATCCGCCAACGCCTCGCAGACACAATAGATTGAAATTGAACCAGCCCGTGTCCCAATGCGTATCTCCTTGCGTTTCTGATACTTCGTAGCATCATATGTGCAAAGTCCCGCGAACGTGTCGCCAAAATAGCGAATGTTGTACGGCACGATTCCGGACACGCCATTCAGCAAATTCGCACGGAACTCGCCCAGGGTGTTGCCGTTCGGTGCTGTCAGCCCTACCCCTGTGATTACGATGCGTTCCTTGTCGTCCTTCATGGTCATTGTCTCTTCATCTGTCTATTTTATATTCAGAAAAGATATAATATAGCCGTTTCCCATCGAATGGCGAATTAAAAAGCCGCCTGCCGTTGATTTTTGGCGGACATCGTCATTTTTCTAGGCTCCTAGGCTTCTAGGTTTCAAGGCTTCTAGACTCCTAGCTGTCTAGAAAAAAAAGCCGACCGAAGCAATTGCTTCGGGCGGCTCTCAAAATCATCTGGAATTTCAGATTAGGCTTCAGCGGCCTCGTCTTTCTTCGCGAACATTTCCTGCACGACTTTCGGGCGCTTCAACCAGGCGCGGAGGTCGTTGCTCTGCATCTTCGCGACCATTTCTTCCGTCATGCCAAGCTTGACAAGGCGTTTCTTCTGGTCTTTCACGCGTTTGCGCTTCGCGGCGCCCTGCTTTTTCGGACGGACTTCGTTCTTGTTTCTAAAGGTACTGGTTGCCATGGTGTTGCCCTCTTGCTATATGGTTATTAAAATGTTTTAACGGCGAAAATATAAATATAGCCGTTTAATTCCAAAATTCCACTATATATGGCAATTTTTCGCAACTTTATGCGAAATCACTGCGGATAGCCGCCCTGCTCGATGCGCCGTCCGATTTCCAACAATGTATTGATGTCTTCTGCGTCAAGTGAACCGTCGGGCATGAGTGCCGTATTCACAAGTAGATTGGAATTCGCACGTTGCGCATAGCGCAACTGCTCCCAGACGGCCTCCTCGCGTTCATGGCGGCCAGCGGCTTCCGCATGGTAGCCCCATGCGTTCGGCGTTAAACTCATGCGAATCTCCAATGTCTTGTCCGCCTGCTTGTGGATGAAGCCCTGCAATTCATCAGGAGCATCCTCCGACGGTATCGCCTTCACGCAGCTGAAGAAGTCTTCACTGCCGTGAATGCCCTGCTCGAACGCCACCAGCGTCTGCGGCTGCAGATGGCGGACATAACGGTACAAGTCCGCGCAGTCGAACGCCTCACCGTCCGCATGGCCCAAAACGCCTTCGATCTCCTGGAAGCAGACCGCGCCGATCGGCCCGTACTGCGTAAGCAATTCGTTCAACTGTCCCATGATGAATTCACGGTATTCCAGCAAGTCCTCCTTGCTCCGTTCACAGCCTTTTCGCGGCCCTTTCGCATGATGCCAGTCTTCGCCAAGAGCGTAATGCAGGCAGAGGCCTATGCCATGGTATTCGCAGACCGACGCCAATTCGGCCAGCAAATCGCGATGCGCGGGCGTGTTCACGATGTTGAAATCGGTCTGCGCCGTATTATACAATGAGAAACCATCCGCGTTCCGCACGCTGAAATTCAGATACCGCATGCCATTGGCGATGGCGAACTCCACGATGTCATTCGCCTCGAAATGGTTTGCCTTCAGCAACTTCGGCAACGAATGGTATTCGTCTTCCGTCAACGTGCCAGCCATCAAGGCGCGTTCTCCCTTGCCGATCAAGGAATAAAGACCATAGTGGATACCCAGCCCATAGCTGGCCTCCTTGAACCAGGCAAGAGCCGCTTCATGCGGATCCTGTTTGTACAAGTCGCTGTGGTCGAACAAGTAAGTAGGAGCCGTATTGATGTCGCCGTTCTGCGGCATGATGACGGATACGGGATTCATAAAAAGTAGAATTTGTTTTTTACAAGCCATCGGCCATAAGCCATAAGCCCTTAATGCCTGAGAATCAGGCCTTAAGTTGCGGCATGGGGAAATGCGTCGTCAGCTCGTTGACTTCCGCCTTCACCTGCGCGATGACGGCATCGTCGTTGATGTTTTCCGCGACACGCGTAACGTAATCCGCGATCTTCAGCATTTCGGGCTCCTTCAGACCGCGCGTCGTGACGGCGGGCGTTCCGACGCGGATGCCGCTGGTGACCGTCGGTTTCGCGGGATCGAACGGGATCAGATTCATGTTGACGGTGATGTCCGCGCGGTCCAACGCCGTCGCGATGTCTTTTCCGCTGACGCCTTTCGGACGGAGGTCCACCAGCATCAGATGGTTGTCCGTTCCGCCGCTGACGATGCGGAAACCACGTCCCGCCAACGCATTGGCGAGGCAGGCCGCGTTCGCCTTGATCTGCTTCTGATAGGCCTTGAATTCGTCGCTCATGGCCTCTTTAAAGCAGACAGCCTTGCCGGCGATGATGTGCATGAGCGGACCGCCCTGCATGCCGGGGAAGACTTTGGAATTCACGGCTTTAAGATATTTTTCCTTACAGAGGATCAAGCCGCCGCGCGGGCCGCGCAACGTCTTGTGCGTCGTCGTCGTCACGATATCGCAATACGGAACAGGGCTCGGATGCTCACCCGTCGCCACAAGCCCCGCGATGTGGGCCATATCGACCATCAGATACGCGCCGACCTTGTCCGCTATGGCACGAAGCCGCGGGAAGTCGATGATGCGCGGATACGCACTCGCGCCCGCCAAAATCAATTTCGGTTTGTTTTCAATGGCCAACTGTTCGATCGTGTCATAATTCAGTGTTTCCGTTTCGGGATCGACGCCGTAGCCGACGAAATTATATGTCGAACCAGAGAAATTCACCTTGAGGCCGTGCGTCAGATGGCCACCGTGCGCAAGGCTCATCGCCAAAACGGTGTCACCTGTTTGCAGAAGAGCCATATAAGCCGCCATGTTCGCCTGGCTGCCGGAATGCGGTTGCACATTCGCGGCTTCCGCACCAAACAACTGGCAAGCGCGGTCGATGGCCGCCTGTTCGATTTCATCCACATGGGCGCAACCACTGTAATAGCGCTTGCCCGGATAACCTTCCGCATATTTATTGGTAAGAATGGAGCCGCAGGCCGCACGAACAGCCGGCGACGCAAAGTTCTCGGACGCAATCAGTTCCAAACCGCGTTCCTGACGGGAACGCTCCCGTTCGATCATCCCGTAGATTTCCGGATCGGCATGGCGCAACGCCGCCGTGTCATCGTACGTCATCGTCTCGATCTTGTTCAGGCGGCGCGTATGGCGCTCCGCCTGGCTATACGGCGTCGCCATCCATGCTTCGACGACTTTCAGAAATTCGTCTTTCGACATGCCGTTGCCGCCGCTGACCAATATGTTCGAATTATTGTGCTCTCGGGAGAGCGCCGCGCGTTCGGGAGCGAACGCCAACGCCGCGCGAAGACCATGGAAACGGTTCGCCGCGATTGACATACCAATGCCGCTCTTGCAAATCAGCACGCCGCATGTGATCTCGCCTTTCAGCATGGCTTTGGAAACCTTCACCGCGTAGTCCGTGTAGTCGTCTTCCGGATCCAACGTCAACGGCCCCATATCAACGACATCGATGCCGCGGCCTTTCAGCCACGCGACCAACGCCGCCTTCAATTCCAAACCGCCATGATCACTGCCAACGCCGACAATGTGCTTGCTTGAATCGGTCTGCCAATCACTCATCCTACTACACATAAGATTCTTACCGCCTTTGCTGTAACGCCTTTTTTATTTTGATGACATGAAATCCATGGACGCATGTCCGTTTTCAAAACTATTTAATGTAATCGCAATACCCGAAAAAACAACATTTCTTTAAAAAGCACAAGATGACATTATATTAATTAGTTCTATTTTGGTTCTCTTAACAAGAAGGAAGCATCATCATGGACAAAACAACACCATATCCACAAATCAACGCGCTGGAATGCAAATCCTGCGGCCGCTGCGTCGATGCATGTCCGAAAAAGTGCCTTGAAATCGGCAACGAACTCAATGTTCGTGGTTATCGCCCCGTCGTTTACAAAGGCGAAGGCTGCATCGGTTGCGCATCCTGCTTCTACACATGCCCCGAACCATACGCCCTTGAAATCCACATTCCCAAGAAGTAGGCATCCCTCCCGTTTGTCATCACCTTATACAATAAATAATAAACGATTATGGCAACAACACTTCTAAAAGGCAACAAGGCCGTGGTCATCGGCGCCCTCTACGCCGGTTCGGACTGCTATTTCGGCTATCCCATCACCCCCGCTTCGGAAGTCCTCCATGAGGCTTCCAGCCTCTATCCCAAACTCAGCAGGAAGTTCCTCCAGGCCGAATCGGAAGAGGCCTCCATCAACATGTGCTACGGCGCGGCGGCCGCCGGACATCGCGTTTTCACCGCCTCCTCCGGCCCGGGCATCTCGCTCATGCAGGAAGGCGTCTCTTACATGGCCGGCGCGGAACTGCCCGCCGTCATCGTCGATATCATGCGCGCAGGCCCGGGCCTCGGCAACATCGGCCCTGAACAAGGCGACTACAACCAAGTCGTAAAAGGCGGCGGTCACGGTAATTACAAACCGATCGTCCTCGCCCCGAACTCCGTGCAGGAAATGTGCGATTTCACGATGCTCGCCTTCGAACTCGCGTTCAAATGGCGCACGCCCGCATATGTTCTCGCGGACGGTGTGCTCGGCCAGATGATCGAGCCGTTCACCTTCCCTGAAAAGGCCATCGAACCTGTCATCGACAATTCGAAGGCTGTCGCGGGAACGGCGGAAACGCGTGAAAATCTCGTCACCTCCATCTTCCTCAACTTCGATCAGTTGGGCAAGTTCAACGACTACCTGCAGGAGAAATACGCGAAGATTGCTGCGGAGGAATCCCGCGTCGAAATGCAGAATTGCGACGACGCAGACGTCGTTCTCGTCGCCTACGGCATCTCCTCCCGTATCGCGAAGACCGCCATGGACCTCGCCCGCAAGGAAGGTCTGAAGGTCGGTCTCTTCCGTCCGATCACCTTGAATCCGTTCCCCGCTGAGCAGGCGAAGAAGCTTGCGAAGCATGACAAGATGACCTTCATCTCCGTCGAAATGAGCAATGGCCAGATGGCAGACGATCTCCGCCTCGCCATCGAATGCGCCAAGCCCGTCAAACTTGTCAGCCGTCTGGGCGGCAATCTCATCGAACTCGACCAAGTCATGGACGCCATCCGGAAGGCCGCCAAATAACAGGGGAGACTACTACCATGGAAGAAAAAATCATCCGCACACAAGGCATCTACGCTGAATTCCCCCGCAAAGGACCGTCCGCCGCACCATCCGCCACGCATTACTGCCCGGGCTGCGGCCACGGCATCATCCATAAACTGATCGCGGAAGCATTGGCCGACTACGGCGTGCAGGACAAGGCCGTCGTCATCAGCCCCGTCGGCTGCGCCGTTTTCGCCTACTACTATTTTGACGCAGGCAACATCCAAGTCGCCCATGGCCGCGCTCCGGCCGTCGCGACAGGCGTTTCCCGTGCGCAGGACTGCGTTGTCATCTCCTACCAGGGTGACGGCGACCTTGCGTCCATTGGCCTCAATGAAACATTGCAGGCCGCCAACCGCGGCGAAAAGATCGCCGTCTTCTTCGTCAACAACACCGTCTATGGCATGACCGGCGGCCAGATGGCCCCCACGACGCTGATCGGCGAAAAGACCGTCACATGCCCGGACGGCCGTGACCCGCTCACGCAGGGCTATCCGACCCATATGTGCGAACTGATCAGCACGTTGAAGGCCCCCGTGTTCGTCGAACGCGTCGCCGTTTCCGACATCAAGAACATCCGCAACGCCCGCCGCGTCATCCGCAAGGCGATCGAAATCCAGAAGGAAGGCAAAGGCTACGCCTTCGTCGAAATCCTCTCCCCCTGCCCCACCAACCTCGGCAAGAGCTCCGTCGCCAACAACGAATGGATCAACACCGAAATGGTGAAGGAATTCCCGCTTGGAAATTATCGCGACAACACCGCCACGGCCGAACCGATCGTCCGCGCCAAGAGTGATTTCACGACGGCTTCGCTCGAACAGCTGTTCGACATCGCAAACCTCCCCGCCGCCATCGAACATAAGGATCCGAACTTCAAAGAATCGCAGGTGAAAATCTCCGGTTTCGGCGGACAGGGCGTCCTCAGCCTCGGCACCATGCTGACGCAGGCCGCGCATGCCGCCGGCAAGCAGGTCACGTGGTATCCGTCATACGGCCCCGAACAGCGCGGCGGCACGTCCAACTGCTCCGTCATCATCTCCGAAGACCGCATCGGCTCGCCTGTCGTCTATCATCCCGACTTGCTCGTCGCCATGAACCGTCCCTCGCTTGAAAAGTTCCAGAACGACGTCAAGCCCGGCGGAACGATCATGTACGACGCGATCATCGGCGATGTCAAACTGCCCGCCGGCGTCCGCGGCGTCGCGGTTCCCGCGCAGGAACTAGCCATCCAGGCCGGCAATCCGAAAGGCGCGAACACGATCATGTTCGGCGTCATCCTCGGTCTCGGCCTCACGGGTCTGCCGGACGCGGCCTTCCAGAACGCCCTCGCGGCCTCCTTCGCCAAGAAGCCGAAGCTGATTCCGATGAATCTGGAAGTTCTCGCCTTCGCACAGAAGTGGGTCAAGGAAAACGTGAAGTAACGACGGCGTCCCGCCGTCGGGTGTGGCGGCGGCGTCCCGCCGTTGGGTAACGACGGCGTCTCGCCGTCGGGTGTGGCGGCGGCGTCCCGCCGTTGGGTAACGACG
>JAFZIJ010000053.1 GCA_017554445.1 Victivallales bacterium | reverse complement strand
GGCGGTAGCGGGCGACGAAGTCGAGCCAGCGCGGCGAGTCGGCGTCCTTCGCCATCTCGCGCAGCATCGTCGTCGATGTCTCTGGAATAGCATTTGATTTCATCTTCATTGCCATGTGAAACCGACAGTGCGGTTTCTATGTGCCAGACGGATGTAGTGTACGATACCTCATTGAATCGGTCAAGGTGCACTTTCTCTCTAAAATTTTTGTCAGATTCACGGATGGGCGGCGAATATGCATATAGAGGACTTGAAGGCCCTGTAGATCGGCAAGGTGCAACGAGTTGTGTACGGCGGCCGGATTGTGGTATACTGTCCGGCGTTACACATACTTTGAGCGTCTGACGCATCGGCTGAACGAAGCGGGAAGGCGCGTCCTTTGGGCGCGTTTTCCCACCGTTGATCTTGCAGGGCTTTCCAGGGCCTCCATCGGGACACGGCAGGGGAAAGCGCCCTTTCCCTTTCCGTGATCGAAGACGGGCGAGCAAAGGAAAGTGAACAAGAGATGAAGATCGCGGAAAAGAAAAACGTTGCCAAGTATAGATTATATTCATTGGCGTATGGAATGATCAAAGACAGCATTGATTGTAACTGTCCGCTACAGGCCGTTGCGATTGAGGAGAGCATATTGACGGATAGGCTTTCCTCAACATTGAATGTTGGAAGGCAGAAGGCCACCCCCAAGGATTCTTTAGGAAGGGCTCTGCGCGAGTGGAAACCAAAGAAGTCCAGCGATTCACGGAATCGAAATGCTGCGTTGTTTGACAGTGAAATGAATGAACTATTCCCTCGGCTAGAGGCTTGGTGGGAAGAACGATGCTTTTTGCTTCATGGTCTCGTTAAGTCACCGCAAGGCGGTTGCCAAGACGTCGCCCCAGAAGATTTTGTTGCGCGTGCTGTCAAAGCGGCAAAGGTTGGCCTTCTGTTAACTCGCAAGGTTGACAATTGGACAAAGCGGCAGATACAAAAAGCGAGAACTGCTCCAAAGAATGAGGGTTCTAATGCGTAAAGCTTGTGAGAACGCACGGAGATAATTCCATGAAAAAGAAAATCATAATGACGATCGCCGCGCTTGGCGTGGCGATGTACACGATGGCGGCGGTGACGATCACCACGTCAGCCAAGACATTCCAGAAGGCGGGTGGTGCCGCCTCGGTTGTCGTGCAGGGCGATGGCTCATGGACGGCGACAAGCGACTCCACTTGGATCGTCATCAAGTCGGGCGCGTCTGGAACTGGCGCGGGGTCTGTGGTCTATGTTGTGAATGCCAATGCTACGGCAGATGTGCGCATTGGGCACATCAACATTGGCGGCAACACATACACCATCACGCAGTACGGCTACGATGCGACCATTTCCCCTACATCAGCGACATTTGATCGCTACGGCGGGAACGGCACAATCTCTGTTACGGTGGACGCTGGCGTTTCATGGTCTGCGGTTGCAAATAACGACTGGATTACCGTGTCGCCGGCTTCGGGTACAAGTGTCGGAACAGTGAGCTATACTGTGGCCGAATATCCTGGCGTCGTTTCGCGTGTCGGTTCCATCACGATTGGTGGACAGACGTTCACGATCACTCAGACGGGCGTTGACGTAAGCATATCCCCTGAAAAGACAATGAAAGGCGAGGATGCGGACATCATCGCCGTGACTGTGACGGCACTCGCGACAACGCAATGGACGGTTACGCCAAACGTTTCATGGATTTCAGTCATCGACAAGGCAACGGGTTATGGCGACTATGTGCTGACGCTTGCCATCAATGCCAATCCGAGTTTCGTGCGTCGCACGGGAACGGTCTCCATCGGTACGGCAACATTCACGATTGTGCAGGAGGGGACAAAGACAGCCTCACTTTCCATTACGCCTGAAACGGCTACGGCGGCGGCGAGCGGAGCATACGGCAATGTGGCCGTCTATGCTACGCCCGATGCCGCATGGACGGCGGAATCGACAGCCCCTTGGCTTACGATTTCTGAAGGAGCGGCTGGTTCGGGTAACGGCAACATCAAGTATGTCG
>JAFZIJ010000052.1 GCA_017554445.1 Victivallales bacterium | reverse complement strand
TCAGCGAGAGGTTCGTCGCGCCGGTGATGGCGATGTTTTCAGCGCCGATGGTGGCGGTGGCGTCCTTGCCGAAGGCGACGGCGACGTCCGTGCCGTCGGTGATGGTGGTTTCATCGGCGTTGATGAGGACAGCGCCGTTCTGGCCGATGGCGATGCCTTCGCCGTCTTCCTTCTTGCCGAGTTCGACGGCGGCGGCGTTGATGACGCCGTTGTCGAGGGTGTCGGCCTTGATGGCGACCAAGCCGTCTTCCGCGGTGGCGGTGGCGGTGAAGCCGTTGCCGGCCTTGATGCCGCCTTCGACGGCGACGTTGGCGCCCTTCAGGACGAGGTTGTTACCAGCGGAGATTTCGTTGCCGGCTTCCAGAGCGTTATTGATAATGATATCGCCTTCGGCGTCGATGATCAAGTCGGTCGAAGCGGCCATTGTGGCGCCTTGGAAGTAGAAATCACCAACGGTGGGGTATTCCCCTTCTTCGGAAGCCTTGACGGTAACGGCAAGGCCCTTGACATCGACGAGGCCGTAGATGTCAACATCGCCGGCGCGGACCGCAAGGTCATGGGTACCAGTGATATAGGTGGGATCGCCTTCAGGTCTGCCGAGGAAGACCTCACCATAGATCTTGTTCTCGTCAGAACCGGATTCGGCGATGATGGAGACGTCGTTCTGCAGGACGATGGCGTCGGTGAAGACAGCAACAGCCTGAGCGTGGATGTCACCGCCGAGGGCGACGATGTCATCTGCTTCAAGCATCAGGGTGGCGATGATTTCGTTGCCGTTCGCGTCGACACCGGGCGCTACATTATTAATATAGAGTTCGGAGCCATAGAACTCGACCATTTCGCCGTTCAGGACAACCTGGTTGACAGCGCTGAGGTCGATGACGTTGGCTCTGACATAACCTGCAACGGCCATGGAATTGGCGGCGGCGGTCAAGTTGCCTTCGATATTGACACTATCCGTGAATCCAATGTTGGCGGCCTGGACGCCCAGCGTGCCTTCGCCGCTGACGGGGGCGCGGAAGATGGCGTCGCCGAGGGCGACGATCTGGTTGTCGCCAGCGACCGTCACTGCATCAGCCGTGAATTCGACATTGCCCGTGTCGGCGGTGATGAGCGTGCCTTCCAGAGCGATGTTGGCGGCAGTCAGGTTGACGCCGTTGCCGGCCTTGACGACAGCATCCGTAAAGGTGACATCGGCGTCGGAGGTGACGACGAAGTCACCGGCGACGTTGGCACCCGTGATGGCCATCGTTGCGGTACCTTCCTTGGCGGTGATATCGACGGAGCCGGCGGCGTTGGTGATGGCGACTTCGGCGGCATCCGTGGTGACGGAGAGGTTCTTCGCGTCATTCACGACGAGGGTATTCGCCGCGATGTCGGCATCGGTGTCTTCACCGAAGGTGAGGGCGACATCCGAACCATTGCGAACGCGCACCGTCGGAGCGTTGACGACGACTTCGCCTTCCTGGCCGATGGCGATGCCTTCACCTTCATTTCTTTCTCTAAAAACAACATCATCAGCTGTAATCCGGCCATTGTCGATGGCTTCGCTATAAATGTTCACCTTTCGGGCCTTGATATCGAAACCATTGCCGGCAATCAGAGGATCATATGCATAAAGCATATTGCCAGCATTCAGAACCAGATCAGCGCCGGCATTCAATCCTTTAACTCTCATGTCACCAGAAGCATTAAGAATAATGTTTCCTTCTGCCGTAATCCCATTGGAAACATCATAATTATTTCCAACTTCATTTCCTTGAGCGCTCAAGTTCCTGACATTGACCGTATCATAAATTCTGACAGCATTCCCGCCAGTCAAATTCAGATCATAACTGCCATTGACCGTACGAGATTCATTTCTATTACCAAGATAAATATAATCTGAAGCAGAAATCGAAACATCATTCGTCAATGTAACGTTGCCATTCACTGCAACAGCGCCTGCATCGATGTTACCATTGAGGTAGGTATTGATGTTACTAGACAACGTGAAGGTAGGATTCTGAACATTCTTCGTTACATCGTTCACGTAAATGATTCCACCTTTGAAGGTAGAATCGCCGTTCAACAACACCTGGTCGACTCCGGAGAAATCGATGACACCCAAGGCGGTGATATCATTGTAAACATACATCTTGTCGGCATTCACATCAATAGAAGATGCCTCGACAGTGTTGAGGAAATCAACCCTGTTATCGGAATTCACATTAATCATATATCCCGACGTGACTGTGTTGCTGAAAAGAATCCTGTTATCGGCGGTGGCGATCAAGTTGCCCCCCACCTTGACTGCGCCGTTAAAGTTGATATTGTTTCCAGCCTTTGCAGTCACGTTGCTACTCACCCTGGCAGTGACAGTATTCCCGAATTCAATATTCTTTCCGGCTGTCACATTAATGTTTTTACGTGCCTCGACATTCTGATAGAAGTGGATATTATTATCAGCCGTAGCATCCAATTTATTGACTGCGATTGCATTCATAAAATCGATACTCTCAGCATTGGCAGTCAAATTGTTCGAAACAGTCTGAGTCAACTTGACGATCTTTCCATCTTTAACATACAGATTGTCCGCCGTAATGTTGGCAGTCGTCTCATCCGCACCGAAGGAGACCGCGACATCCGAACCGTTGTTGATGGTCACCGTGGGGGCGTTGATGAGAACGTCGCCATTCTGGCCGACGGCGATGTTGGAACCCGTGTTCGTCTTGTCAAGCGTGACAGACTGACCGGCGGTAATCGTGCCGTTGTCAAGAGCATCGGCCTTAAGATTTACCGTTGTTCCGGCCGTGATATCGAAGCTATTTCCGACAGTCAAATTATTAATAGTGATATTATTTGTCGCATCCAGAGTCAGATTGTTGCCGACAGAAACATTCTGTAGATAAAACTCTTGCGCACCAACAAGAGTTGCATCTTTTGCAATATTCAATGACAAAAATCCGTCATCAGTTGTATTACCATGGAACTGGGCATTCAGATTGTCGACACTAATCGTACGATTTCCATATGTCCTAATCCTCAGAGCGTCGATATCCAAATCATAGTCGCCGGTGATATTCCCGCCCAAAGAAACCTGGCCATAAGTTCTATTGCCATTATTGGTGGATCCCACAGAAAGTGTCACATCGTCAGTCAATGTGACATTACCTCTATACAAATTAAAACCATTCGTTTTAATGTCGCCACCAAGGAAAACATTACCATTCAATACAAGATTATTTCTAATATCATTGCCATTGGCGTCAATAGCCTGCCGGACATCATTCAAGTAGATATTCTGAGCCATAAATGACTTAGTACCAGCGTTACCACCCAAAATCACCTGATCAACTCCGGAGAGATCAAGGACGTTGTTGGCGGTGATACTATAATCCCAAATATCACCATTGGCGGTAACAGTCATCGTATCGGCGTTGGCGGTCAAGTTATCGACCGTGAGGGCCTTCGTGAGGATGATGTCATCGGCGTTGATCGTCAGATCGGAGACGGTGGCGTCAATGAGCGTGAAGGTCTTGGCATCCGTGACGACCAGCGTTTCGGCGGCGACGGTGGCTTCGACATCCTGGCGGAAGGCGACCGTGACATCGGTACCGCCTGTCAGCGTGAAGCTCGGGGCGTTGACGGTGACATCGCCGTTCTGGCCGATGGCGAGGCCTTCGCCTTCGTTCTTTTCGATGAGTTGGGCAGTGGCGGCGTTGATGACGCCGTTGTCCAACGAGCTGGCATAGATGGTGGCGATTTCGTCAGCGGTGACGGTGAAGGTGTTGCCGGCATTGAGGCCGCCATTGACGGTGACGTTCGACCCTTTGATGACGATGTTGTTGCCGGCGGAGATTTCGTTGCCTGCATCTTCGCTGTTGAAGATGATGACTTCGCCTTCGGCATTGATGATCATGTCGTTCTTGGCGAGCATCGTGGAGCCAGTGAAATAAACCTGGCTGTATTCGTCTGGATCAGCCTTGGCGGTGATGTTCAGGTTATTGACATCGACGATACCGTTGATGATTGTGATATCGGAACCACGGAGCGTGAGGTCATGGCTGCCGGCGATGACATTGCTGGTTTCGGGGGCGCCAAGGGCAATCACACCATAGACTTTATTCACATCGGAGCCGGATTCGGCGAGGATGGCGATATCGTTCTGGAGGTTGATATTACCGGCGATGTAGACATTCTGGGCATGGATGTCACCATTGAGGTTGGCATTGCCGATGATCATCAAATCGGGAGCGACTTCGACAGTGCCGTCTGCGGACGCTCCGGGCTTAATATTATTAAGGTATAGGGTGGAACCGGCGAGGGTGACATCCTCACCGTTGAGGATGACCTGATTGACACCGCTGAAGTCGAGGACATTGTCAGCGGAAACGGTGGAGACGACCGACAAGTTGCTGGCGGTGGCGGTCAAGTTGGTGACGTTGACATCATCCTTGAAGGCGATGCCAGAGGCCTTGACGTTCAGATAATCGCCAGCAATGGCGCCATTGAAGATGGCGTCTTGTGCGGCTGTGATGTAAGCGCTGCCAACATTGATGCCGTTATCAAAAGCTTGCAAATCAACGTTGGCTGCTGTAATGGAACCGTCAATATCGATACCACCTGCAATGACGGAGAGATCGCCGACGGCGGTGACGCCATTCAGCAGCAGGTCGCTTTCGGAAGTGATCGCGAGATCGCCGGCGTTTACCTTATTAATAGTAATGCCTTCTTGAGCGCTCTCGACGTTGACGTCCGTGGAGCCGAGGGGATCATTCGCATCGCCGTTGATCGTGATGTCGGCGGACAAGGCGTTGATATTGACTTCGGCGGCGTTGAAGACGGTCGTGTTGACGATGGCGTTTTCCACATTGTCGAAGTTGACGGTATCGGCGTCGATGAAAGCGCCGTTCAAGGTGTTGATGGTATTGATGTCGACAACCTGATTACCTTCGTCGTCATAGCCGCGGGCGATGATGTTCACGCTGCCGTTGTTGGCTTCCAAGGTCAGTGCGCCTTCGAATTTGCCCGCGTCGATCGTCAGATCACCGGCGGTTGTGATGGAGTTGTCATTGGTATAGAATGTGCCATTTTCATTATTCGTCTTCAGGGTGAGGCCCTTCGTGGAGGTGATATCAATGTCATCGTTCAACTGAATATCATCATAACTCAACGTAATATTGGAAGCTGCGAGGACCAGTTCCATCATTTTGGACAGATACTCATCGCCAAATGTATTTCCGGTACCAGCTGTGTCGCTGTGTTCGAGAATCAGAGTGCCATCGGGGTCGATGAGGAGGTCATTGGCCTTGACGGAGCCGAGCTTTGTGAGATCGACCTTGGCGCCGGAGATTTCGGCGGTATTGGCGATGATCGTGCCGTTTTCGTTGCTGGCTTCACCGGCTTCGGCGAAGAGGACGACGTCGCCGTCATTGCCGGCGTTGACCGTGCCTTCATTGACGACGGTCGTCGGGGCGGCGGCATCCGTGGCCTTGTTGAAGTCGGAGAAATCAACGACCAGCTTGGAGCCGCCACCGAAGTCGCTGAGTGTCACGGACTTCTGCGGGGCGATGAGGCCGACCTGGCTGGCGTTGATCGTGCCGGTATTCTGGACGTTCTGGCCGATGAGGGCGACGGCGTCGGCATTGATCTTACCGGCGTTGATGACGGAGCCCTTCGCTTCGCCGAAGAAGTTCAGATTTCCGGCCATGAAGTCGTCGTCGAGGATGTCCATCGTCGAAGCGATGATGGCGCCGACGTCGACGCGGGAGTTCGGGCCGAAGTAAACGCCGTTTTGGTTGACCAGATAGAAGTGGCCGGTGGCGTTCAAGTTACCGAGGATGTTGGAAGGATCGTTGCCGATGACTCTTGCGAGCATGGCGGCAGTCGAATTGATTTGATTGACGTTGACGGTGTAGCCTTCGTCAATGCCGAATTTCTGCCAGTTGACGATGGCCTTCTGGGTGGCCTGGTCAATATCCATGACCTTGCCATCGGTTGTGACGGTGACTTTGCCTTTCACCACTTTATAGCCGGAAGGCAGCGAACCGGCAAGCAGTCCGCCAGGTGAAAACATGAGGATTGCAACCATGATGATGGAAAACAGCTTCATGGTTGACTTGCGTTTTTGGCTTTGAGTGAGCATTGTCATGAGGCTCCCCTTTCGCGCAGTCGCGTTTTGGTTGTGGTTGTTATGATTAATTTTGATTATACTTGACATATAGCTGTTCCCTCCCTGTTAGAACTGCAACTGGACGCTGAGATGGAGACGTCCGGCATCCGGCGTGTCGTCGGAAGCCTTGATGATCGGATAGCCGTAATCGAGGGCCATCTGTGAATATTTGGTAAGGCCGAGGCGGATGCCGGCGCCGACGGACCACATGCCGTTGTCATCGTCGGCTTTTTCCTTTTCGTCATACGCGACGTAACCGAAATCTGTGAAGAGGATGAACTGGAGGCGATGGAGCGACCAGTATTCGGGGTTGTCCTTGAGGAACTGCTGGTCTTTCTTGAGGCCGGGGATGAAGTTTTCGATGAGAGGCGTGCGGAGTTCGAGGGTACCGACGAAGGAGTGGTCGCCATTGAGTTCGGACTCTTCGTAGCCGCGGACGGAATTGCGGCCGCCGATGTAGTTACGGGTGGCGGAGGGCATTCGGTCGGAGGCGAGCTGTGCGTCAGCCTTCATGAAGAGGGTCCATTTTCCGGGGGCGTCCTTTCCTTCGAAAAGTCTCTGGAAGCGGGCCAGCTGGATTTTGGCGAGAGTGAAGTCGCCATCGACGGCGGAGGCGGCGATGAAGTCAGACTTGGAGCTGGCTCCGAAGGTGCCTGCGCGGTTTTGCTGCAACGTGATGCTGGCGAAGTTGCGGCCGTGGTAGTTGTCGAACACTTTCTGTGTATAACCTAATGTAATAGTGGGCATGGAGAGCGTGATGTCACCATTGTCAAAGCGTGTGCCTTGAATATCCTGATAGTTGGTGAGGCGCTGATAGAACCAACCGAGAGACAGCTGGAAGCGGTCGCGGAGGGTTTCATAGAAGATGTAGGAGAATTGGATGCCACCGAAGGCGCCGCGGCCGCGGGTGGAGATTTCGGGGAGGACGTCATCCGTGAAGGACGAGTTCCAGCCGCCGTAAACATTGAGCGAGAGCTCTTCGGTGATCGGGAGGAAGTAGGAGGCGGAGATGGAGTTCATGTCTTCGCCGATCTTTCCGGAAGTGAGCCAGTCCAACGTAAGGGAATCGTTATGCTTCGTGATATTCAGATGCTGGAGAGTGGAGCGGACGCGCCAATCGTTCTTGGCGTCTTTGGCGGCGGAGTTGGTCAGTTCGATGGCGCCGTGGATTGGAATCTTGTCTTCGACTTCGATTTCGGCGTTGATGACGCGGCGGCCGCCCTGCTGGACAGGCTTCAAGGAGGTCTGGAGTTTCAGGTCGGGGCGTGTATTCAGATCGAACAAGTCGGAATGGATCTTGGCGTAGTTGAAACGGCCGTCCTGATTTTCGAGGGCGCGGACGATCTGCTTGGCGGAGAAGTGCTTCTGATTTCTGACGGTGATGTCGCCCAGCTGGCCGCAGTCAACTTTCGCGAGGAAGATGCCGGTGGACCAGATCTTGGTGGGGAATTCGACTTGTGCGAAGACGTAGCCTTTTTCCTGCAGGGCCTTGATCAGCTTGCCGTGGAATTCGTTGATGTCTTTCGGAGTGATCTTGTTGAATTCGACGTATTCTTTCCAAGCCTGCCAGACGGGCAGTTTTTCGACGATGTCGCGGTCACCGGAGACCATGGCGATGTCAAACTGCGGGAGGACGGCGGCGTCTTCGATGATGGAAGCGGTCTTGGCTTCGGGAACGGTCAGCTTCTGGTCGCCCTTCAGCATGGGGAGCTGCTGCTGTGGTTCGGGAGTCCACGGCATGACGACGGGTTCGTTCTTCTTGGCTTCGGCGGCGGCCTTCGCTTCGGCTTTGGCTTTGGCCTTGGCCTGTTTTTCGGCTTCCTTCTTGGCCTTGGCGTCTTTTTCAGCCTGGAGTTTGGCGGCCTTTTCGGCTTCCTTTTTGGCCTTCGCTTCGGCCTTCGGATCGACGGCCGGAGTGGCGACAGCGGGCTTTTCAGCGGAATTTTCCTTTACCTTATTAATAATAGGGGCTGCAGTGGCGGTCGGAGCAGGGGTGACGGCGACGGTCTTCGGGGCCTCTTTCTTTTCGGGGGCGGGAGCGGCACCGTTCTTCAGGGAATTGATTTCTTCATCGACCTTCCCGGCTTCGTCTTTGCGACCCAGTGAGAGGAGCAACTGTTTCTTCTCTTCGGCGAGGCGGATCTTCTTGTCCAGAATGGCCTGGCTTTCGGAGGAGGCGGGAGCGGATTTCGCGGCTTCCTTCTTCGCGGGGGCGGCGGCGACGGTCTTCGCGGGTTCGGCTTTCTTCACGGGAGTGGCGGTGGTGGCGACGACGGCGGGCTTGCCGGACTTCGCGTTCTTCAGATTCTGTTCGGCCGTGGCGACATCCGCCTTGGCGGCGTTGAGTTCCTTTTCGACCTCGGAGCGCTGGTTGATGGCGGAGGCGAGTTTGTCGGTGGCGTCCTTGACGGTTTTCTCGACATCGGCCTTCGTGGCGAGCAGCTGCGTCTTCAGTTTGTTGTTTTCAGCGATCTTGGCTTTCAGGGCATTGGCCTTTTCGGCAGTGGCCTTCGCGACCTTATCATTAAGGGAAAGGATATCCTGTTCGACGGCCTTGAGTTTCTTTTCGGCGGCGGCGGCGACGTCATGGGCCTTGGCAAGTTCCTTCTTCGCGGCGGCGACGGTATCGTCCGCGACGTCCAGTTTCTTGGCGATCATGGCGGCGTTGTCCTTCGCGGCGGCGACGGCGGCTTTCGCCTTGTTGACGGGGTCGCTCATTTCGGCGGCCTGGAGGGCGTCCTTCGCGGACTTCCAGACTTTCTGGGCTTCCGCGACATCGGCATTCACTTTCGCCAAGGCGGCCTGGGTTTCCTTCAGCTTGGCGGCGGCGGCGTTCTTCACGGCTTCCGCCTTTTCAATCTTCTTCGCGACGGCTTCAATCTTGGACTGGACGACGGGCTGCTTTTCCTTGAGGGTGGTGGCCAGCGTCCGTTCGAGTTCCGCCTTGTCCTGCTTCAAGACGACCAGCGACTTTTCCGCGCTGACGTTTTCGGCGGCGGCGGCTTTCACGACGTCTTCCGCCTTGTAGAGGGCTTTGGACGCGGCCTTCAAGACTTCTTCGGCTTTCTTCAGCTGCTGCTTGGCATCATTGATGGAGACTTGCGCATTCAGCGGCAGGACGGCGAACATGACGATCGCCAAGGCAACCAGCAGTTTGCCTTTGCCTGAAATGGCATTGCGGACTTTGAACGAGAGGGAGACGTTAGTTGTCATTTTTTGACTCCTAGCTTGGGGTTGTTTTTTATTATTTAATTTAATTTTTGCCATGGTGGGTGACCGGAATTTCACCGGTGGAACTGTATGTCGAAAGGCTGGTCAAAAGCCTGTTGATATTTTGTGGACTTGATTTTCGAGTTGTTTTACTGAAGAATCCGTTTTTCCAGATAACGCCCCCTACCCCGCAAAAGGCCTAAACCTCTCGAGGAGTATTGGAGTTTTTCTTATTCTTATGTCTTAGCTTTCAACGACTTAGAGAAGTTTTTCAAGCTTCCGGAAGCCTATTGAGAGCCCATCAACCCTATCCACTCTGTATAAAATAAGATAATTGTGTTCATCCAACATGCAAGAAAACAATGGAAAAAAAATGCTTTTTTAGTGATTTTTTTTTGAGGAGTGGATTTAGGGGTATTTTGGGCGATTTTTCTTATATAAAGAAAACAAACTTCAGCCCAAATCTATATAGTGTGCCCAGAAGTCTGCAGACACTAAATATGCAGATAAATGCAAAAATGATATCAAAATGAAAACCCGCTTTATGGCCTTCGGCCGCTTATGGCCTATGGCTGATGGCTTATGGGAAGGGACGCTAGAGACGCTAGAAGCGCTAGAAGCTCTAGAGACGCTAGAAGCTCTAGAAGCGCTAGAGACGCTAGAGACGCTAGAAGCGCTAGAGACGCTAGAAGCGCTAGAAGCGCTAGGAGAATTTGCTTTAAGCTTTAAGCTTTGAGCTTTAAGCTTTTATGCTTTTGGCTTCTCCTGAGCGACAGCTTCAGGAGAGAGGAGATGGAGGCCGGAGGAGAGATGGATGATCTGGCCGTTTAGACAGGAAGTTGACAAGATATAATCAATGGCGCGGGCGATGTCGAGCGGCGTCGGGCGGACTTTGGAGGGAGAGGCTTGGACGAGGCGGTCCATTTTTTCGAGGGGGACGCCGTCGGGGGGGAGGACGAAGGCGGGAGCGACGGCGTTGACGCGGAAGTCGGGGGCCCAGTCGATGGCGGCGGCGAGAGTGGCGTCGCGGAGGGATTTCTTTGCGAAGGCGTATGGTCCGGAGGCCGGATCGGGGTGGTCGATGCGGTGATCCAGAATATTGATGATATTTCCTTTTTTGCAAATATTATGAAAACATCGCATTAATTCAAAAGGGATCATGAAATTGATAGCGAAAGCATCTTTCATGACAGTTGGCGTGGCGTCTTTCAACGGGACGCGCGAATAGACGGAGGCGTTGTTCACGAGGACGTCCGGCGGATTTTTCCGCAGTGATTTGATGAGTTTCGACGGCGCGTCGGGGAGAGTGAGATCCGCCTGGAGGATTTTGTGGATGGGCGGATTCGGGAAGGAGGCGACAAGCGCCTCCGCCTCTTTGACGGACGTGTTGCAATGGACGACGACGGCATGGCCTTTTTCCGCGAAATAGCGGGCGATGGCCGCGCCGATGCGCTTGGCTGAACCGGTGATTAAGATTTTCATTTTTTCTTCCTTTTTCTAGAGGCACTAGAAGCTCTAGAGGCGCTAGAGGCGCTAGAAGCTAAGCATTATTTCAGGGAGAGGCTGCGGCGGAGCCACCATGCGAGCATGCATGAGGCGAAAAGCAAGAGATAGAGCACATAGGGGGGCACCAGCGGGATGCGGTGTTCCTCCATGGGGACGCCTGCGGAGAGCGGGATCACGTCCGCCATGGCGGACGATGAGCGTAGCGCGGCTGCGAATGTTTTCAGCGTAAGCGAACGGCCGGCGGTGATGCGGGCGATGTCCTGCATCAAGGCTGGATTCGGCGCGGTATTGGCGGATTCCGGGCCTGCGCCGCGGGCGATCACGACCGCCTGCGATGCGTGGATGGAATCCTGCAACCGCGTCTCGAACTGCAGCAGATATTCGCCTGCGGCGGCAGGCGTAAACGGCGCTTCGTAGCGGCCGAGCTCGTGGAGCGAAGGCGACAGCTCCATGGTCGATACAGCGCCATTCGGCGCTGTTGCCGTGAACGTGACGCGTGCGTCAGGCGCGGGGAGAAAATCGTCGCCAAGCACATCGAGAAGAATATCGGTCGGCTGGTCGATGGGAATCTTTTGGCCGTTGTTGAGGCAGTTGAAGCGCGGCTTGCCTGTTTCGGCGAGGAATGTGGCGAGCTGCGCCCAGAAATCGTTGTAGATAACCTGTGAGGAATCTGATGATAATTTCCACGTCCACGTGGCGGTGGAAGCGAGATAGAGCACGCGGCCCGCGCCGACCGTATGGGCGGCGAGCGCGGAGGCCTTGCCGTTCGGCAGCTGTGCATCCAGGGCGGAGCGGGCGGATTTTTTCAAATCCGTCATCAGCGTGAGCGTATTGAGGCGCGGCGCGAACAGGCCTTCCGAGAGAAGACGCGACGATGCCTTGCGGGAGAAGACGAACTGCGGGTTCGGATTGAGGCGGAACGGGCCGTTGACGAATTCGGCGGAAAACGTTTTCGCAGGCAGGAGCGACGCAATGTCGTCGCGCAGATTTTCCACGGGGCCTTTGAGCAGGAGGCCGCCGCCTTTGTTCTGCACGAAGGAGAGAAGGGCCTGCACAGCCTTGTCGGAAAACGACGCGAAGACGCGCGTGTCGGCGACGACGGCGTCGAACGGCGCATAGAAATCCGTATTTTCGGGGAACTCCGCGATGTCGGACGCGATGTTTTCCGTGAAGAATCGCGGCTTGGGTTGCGGCGGTTCGCCGGTAGGCAGTTCGCCCAACTGGATCAGCGCGGAGGCCTGGATGGACGGCACGTCTTCATGGAGCTTCGAGAAGAACCGCCAATCCCAGTCCAACGTGTTCGCCATGTACAAAATCTTGAATACGGGAGGCTGTTCGACCTGCACGGAGAGGAAATCCGCGTCATTGTCCTGCACGGCGTCCTGCGCATCCGTGCGGAGGCGGACGACATACGTCTGGAGACCGGCCGTGGGAGAGGCGACTGTGAAGTGGACGGGCACTTTATCGGCATTTGCGGGAAGATGGAGTTCCGCTTCCTGCAAAACGGCGGCGTTCTGCAGCAGCTGGACGCGGATATCCATGGGCTGTAGGTTGTTGGCCGAAACGTGGGCGGTCAGCGTGAACGGTTCGTCGCGCTTCGCCTGAAGCGTCTGCGACGGAGCGACGACGGCGACATCCAGAGGACGCGCGTCTTCGGCGGCGAGAACGGTCGTAATCGGAACGCCCGCGTGCGCGAAACGTTTCGCGACATCCTGTGGCGACGGACCGGCATTGGAGCGGCCGTCCGACAGCAGGAGGACAGCGCCGACGGGAACGCCGAGTTCGTCCATCCGGAGGACATGGGTCATCGCGGTGCCGAAATTCGTGTCGCCCGGAAGGGGCTGGACGGCGAACGGAAGGGTCGTCGGGACGCATCCGTCCGAAAACAGATAGGTCTCCGTTTTAGCAAAATTCTGCAAATTATCATGAATATCCTTATTATTCATAATAGTTGCAATTTTAGACAAACGCGAAAGACCGGAATCATCCTTTGTGAGCATGCTTCTGGAGGCGTCGATAAGGGTAACGAGTTTAAAATCCTTCGTGCCGGGAACTTTGACGACACGTGACGGATTGGCGATAATGACGGCCAGAATCAAGCAAGATATGATTCTGGCGGCCACGATCAATAGTGCGGATTTAGACTGGAACTTTGAGAAGGGCAATTGGAAAAAGGCGGTCCCGCAGGAGCGGGACCCTCCCGAAATGGGTTTACATCACTTGGAAGAATTCGATGATTTCGCCGTCGAGGCCTTTGCAGAAGGCGAAACGGATGGGAAGCGATTCGGGCTTGGAGGGGATGGTGAAATCGGCGACGGGTTTTGTCTCGACAGCGCCGGCCGCGATGGCTTTCGCGAAATCGGCGGCTGTGTCGGAAGAACGGAAAGCAAAATGGACGACGGTCTTGTCAGCGGGGCGATCGGGGGCGCCGTTGGCGAAGAGTTCGAGATAGTTTTCCTTACCGAAACCGATCATGCAGGCACGGGAGTTGCCTTCGCCCCACGTGCGATAGACGGTTCCGCCGATGGCGGTGTAGAAGGCGATGGATTTGTCGATGTCTTTGCACTGGATTGCGACGTGATGGAAACCGTTCAGCATGGTGGACTCCTAGGGGTTAAGGGACGAAAGGGACGAAAGGGACGAAAGGGACGAAAGAAAAGAAAAAGCCATAAGCCATTGGCCATAGGCAAGCACTATGCAGCGGTTACGCAGGGCAGAGCCTGCGCATCTTCATGCACTTAGTGCTTTTTACGGCCTTGTTTGCGGGCTTGTTTGGCCTTTTTCTTGTTGGCGGCGTTTTGGGAGCGGCTGACGCCGCTGGACGAGCCGTGCGGGCGCATGCCGTAACCGCCGTACATGCCTCCGCCGTAGGGATTTGCTGGCATTGTCGGAGCGGATGGAGCACCACCGCCGAACATGTTGCCGAGACCGCCCATGCCGCCGCCGCCGAGCAAGCCGCCGAGACCGCCGAAACCGCCGTTGCCCATCTTCGCCATGACGGCGCGCATCTGGCTGAACTGCTTGAGCAACTGGTTGATTTCCTGCAACTGGACACCAGAGCCTTTGGCGATACGTTGGCGGCGGGAGTTGCTGATGATTTCCGGATCGCGGCGCTCTTTCGGCGTCATGGAGTTGATGATGCCTTCAATGCGGTTGAAGGCTTTGTCATCTATTTCATCCATCGGCAGTTCCGACATGCCAGGGATGAATTTCAAGAGCGACATGATGCCACCCATCTTGCGGATTTTCGAAATCTGCGAAAGGAAATCGTCGAAGCCAAATGTATTCTGGCGGAGGCGTTCCTCCAATTTTTTGGCTTCGTCGGCCTCGAATTGTTCGGCGGCTTTTTCGACGAGCGAGACGACATCGCCCATGCCGAGAATGCGGGAGGCCATGCGGTCCGGATGGAAGGCTTCGAGATCGATGGGGCGTTCGCCGACGGTCACGAATTTGATAGGCTTGCCCGTGACTTGATGCATGGAAAGCGCGGCACCGCCGCGGGCGTCGCCGTCGAGTTTCGTGAGGATAATGCCCGTGATACCAAGGGCTTGGTCGAAATGCTCCGCGACGGAGACGGCCTCCTGACCGAGAGCGGAATCGCCGACGAGAATGATTTCGTCCGGCTTGACTTCGGCTTTCAGATCGATGAGCTCCTTGACGAGATCGTTGTCGATCTGCAGACGGCCGGCGGTATCCAAGATGATGGTATCCAGATTGTTAAGTTGTGCGTAGGAGATGGCGCGACGGGCGATCGTATTGACGTTTTTCGTCTCGCGATCCGTAAAGACATCGACGCCAAGCTCTTTGGCGAGGACTTCGATCTGGTCAATGGCGGCGGGGCGGTAGAGGTCGCAACCGACAAGCAACGGCTTGCGTTTCAGTTTGTCCTTCAGATGGAGAGCGAGTTTCGCGGAGGTCGTGGTCTTACCGGAACCGTGGAGACCGCAAAGCATGATGATGGACGGTTTCGAGACGAGATTCAGCGGCTCGTTGTTCTGGCCGAGCAGCGCGGTCAACTTGTCGTTGACGATTTTGATGGCGAGCTGTCCGGGCGTGACGGAATTCATGACGGCTTCGCCGAGGCATTCCTGCGAGACGTCCGCGACGAATTTTTTGGCGACGGCGTAGTTCACATCCGCGTCGAGCAATGCGGTGCGGATTTCGGCCATGGCGTCTTGGATGTTGGCTTCTGTGAGTTTACCGCGACCGGTCAGGTTTCTGAAAGCCGATTTGAATCTGTCTGTAAGGTTGTTGAACATGTTTTTCTTTGCCTGGGGCGGAGCCCAGGCATCTCCATGCTTTTTTTGCGCGGGGCGGAGCCCGCGTCATCTTCATGCTTGTCTGCGCGGGGCGGAGCCCGCGCCATCTTCATGTTTGTCTGCGCGGGGCGGAGCCCGCGCCATCTTCATGTTTGTTTGCGCGGGGCGGAGCCCGCGCCATCTTCATGCTTTTTTTGCGCGGGGCGGAGCCCGGGCATCTCCATGTTTGTTTGCGCGGGGCGGAGCCCGCGCCATCTTCATGCTAGATAGTGAGCACCTTGCGCGGCGGTGCAGATCATGGCTTCGGTCTTAAGACCGGTCTTCTTCTGGTAGAGTTCCGCAAGCGTCTTGCAGTACTGTTCTGCCTGATCTGCCTTGACGAGATGGACGGTGATGCCGCCAAAACCGCCGCCGGAAAGGCGAGCGCCGATGTGGCCGGGAATCGTCTTGGCGAGTTCGACCATGATGTCGAGCTCTTTGATGCTGTTGTCGAAGTAGTTTGTGGAGGAGTACTGCGATTCGAACATCAGGCGGCCGAAGGTATCGAGATCGCCGGCGGCGAGAGCCTGGGAGCCTTTTTCGACGCGGTCGATTTCACCGACGACATGCAATGCGCGCAGATAGGCGACTTCGGGCAGCTTGTCTTTCGCGGCCTTCAGCTGTTCGGGCGTGACATCACGCAAAGCTTTGACGCCGAGGATTTTGGCGGCAAGTTCGCAGGCTTCGCGGCGTTCGTTGTATTCGTTTGTGAGATTGTGCTTCACCATGCAGTTCGCGACAACGAAAGCGGTTCCCGCGGGGATCGGAACGTTGTGGACTTGCAGGGAGCGGAAGTCCGAATAGACCAATTGGTTCTCTTTTCCCATGAGGGAGGAGACTTGATCAAGCAGGCCGGTCTTCGCGCCGACATAGTTGTTTTCAGCGGCCTGGCCGATGAGAGCACGATTCTTCCAATTGAGGCTCAGTCCCGCAAGTTTCTCAATGACAAGCACAAAGGCCATTTCCAAAGCGGCCGAGGAGGACATGCCGGCGGACAGCGGAACAGTGCCTTTGAGCGTCGCTTTGAAGGCGGGAACCGTATAGCCGCGCTTCTGGAATTCCTGCACGACGCCTTTCACGTAGTTGGACCAATCGCCTTTCACGGGATTGTCAAGCTTGTCGAGATCGAACGTTTTGGTGGAATTGATGACAAGATCGTAGAGTTCGCAAGTCTTTCCATCGACCTTCGCGGCGGCGACGGTCATGGCGCGATCGACGGCAACGGAGAGGACGGTGCCTTCGTTGTAGTCGGTATGGTTGCCGAGAATTTCAAGACGGCCAGGGGCTTTCGCAACGACGGTGGCTTCTATGCCGAAATGGTTTTTGAATGCTTCTTTCATATTTAGTGGTCAGTGGTTAGTGGTTAGATGACGGCGTGGAAGGCTTTGAGATTAGCATCGACGACGGCTTGGCCTTTTCGTTCGAAGAGAGAGGCGATGGTTGCTTCGAGCAACGATGGATCGAAGCCAAGGAACGGGGCGGCGGCACCGAGCAGGACGATGTTCATGGAACGCGGGTTGCCGAGATCAGCGGCGATCTTGTCGGCATCGATGACTTTGGAGCCTTTGATGGCTTCGATGGCGGCGATGATCTTTTCCACTTCCGGATAATCTGGAATGTTGATGATCGGTTTGGCGTTGGAGATGATGATTCCCGTGGGGGAGAGCGAATCCAAATGGCGGAGAGCCTCCATCGGTTCGACGGAAATGATGAGATCGGCTGTTCCGGGAGCGATCAGATCGGAGAAGATTTGTCCGGAGGAGAGGCGAAGATGCGCTTCGACGGCGCCGCCGCGCTGCGACATGCCGTGGACTTCAGGCTGCCTGACATTGAGGCCGGCCTTCAAGGCAGTCTGTGCGATGATCGTGGCGATGGTCAGGATGCCCTGCCCGCCGACGCCTGCAAGAATGATGTCTTTTTTCATTTTTCTATACCTTATATATAAAGGTGGGATTTCTGGGATTTTGCGACGGCGGGACGCCGTCGTTACTTCTTCCGGCGAAGCGTCTGGATGCATTCGCGGCGGGCGACGATGACCGAAAGGCCTTCGTATTGGAGTTCCGCCGTGATGGTTTCGACGTTTTCAGCATGCTTCTGCGGCAGCGGCGTGATGACTTTCACGTGGTCCGGATTGACGCCGAGGCCGACGCAAATCGTTTCGAGACGGCCCGCGCCGATGGAGGTCTGGCCGCCCGTCATGCCTGTCGTGCCGTTGTCGAGAATCATGACGGTGATGTTGGCGTTTTCCCAAACGGCATCAAGAATGCCCGTCATGCCGGAATGCGTGAACGTCGAATCGCCGATGACGGCGACAGATGGATGGATGCCCGCGTCCGCGGCGCCTTTCGCCATCGTGACGGAAGCGCCCATGTCAACGCAGGACGAAATCGCCTGGAAGGGGGGCAGCGCGCCGAGCGTGTAGCAGCCGATGTCGCCGAAAACGCGTGGATCTGCGAATTTGCCAATGGCTTCCTTGAGGGCATTGTAAGTGCTGACATGCGGGCAGCCGTCGCAGAGACGCGGTGGACGGACTTTCACAAGATCCGGAATCGCAGGCGGTTCCGCGACTTTCAGATTGAACGCTTTCGCGACGAGATAGGGATTGAGTTCGCCTGTACGCGGCAGATGGCCGGTCAGACGGCCCATGATGCGTGGGTCTTCCAGCGGGCCACGAAGCTGTGATTCGACGAAGGGGGCGCCCTCTTCCACGACCATGATTTTGTCGCATTCATTTAATAAGGTAGAGAGCTGCTTCTTCGGCAGGGGGTATTGGGAGATCTTCAGAATCGGATACGGGCAATTGCCGCCGAAGGCTTCCATGACGTAGTTGTAGGCGATACCCGTCGCAACGATGCCGAGCGACGTATCCGCGCCATCCGTCAATTTGTTGAACGGCGATTCTTCGGAAAGTTTCGCGAAATCGGCCTGTTTTTCGCAGAGTTTTTTGACGTTGCTTTTCGCGATGGCGGGCAGGAGGACGAAGCGGCGCGGATTGGATGGTGCATGGAGCGCGTTCATATCCGACGGAGCGTCCGCCGTTTCGATGTTGGAGCGAGAATGGGAAAGACGCGTCGTCAGACGAATCAGTACAGGAATTTCGTTCTTTTCGGAAAGTTCGAAGGCGTATTTGGCCAGATCGTAGCATTCCTGCTGGGAGGACGGCTCGATGCAGGGGATCATCGCGAACTGCGCGTAGAAGCGGGAATCCTGTTCATTCTGTGAGGAATGCATGGACGGATCATCTGCGACGGTGACGAGCAAACCGCCGTTTGTGCCTGTCACGGCGGAGTTTACGAAACCGTCGCCAGCGACGTTCAAACCAACGTGTTTCATGCAGACGATGGCGCGTTTTCCTGCGTAAGAGACGCCGAGAGCCTCTTCCATGGCCGTTTTTTCATTGGAAGACCATTCGCGATGGATGTTGCGTTCCGCCGCGAGTTTGGAATTCTGGACGTATTCCATGATTTCCGTGGAAGGGGTGCCTGGATAGGCATAACAGCCAGAAAGGCCGGCATCCAGAACGCCTTGTGCGTATGCTTCGTCGCCAAGTAGGATTTTTTTCATTTTGCAGACCAAGATTTTATTTGATATGACAGCGGAGGCTTTGCCTCCGCCCGACGGCGGGACGCCGTCGTTACCATGACGGCTTCCGCCGTCGGAACTGAACAAGTGGATGTGAGACGCGAGAGGCATATTGTTCCTCATATATTGAAATATAACTCATTTTTAGTAAAATTCTCATTTCAAGATTTGATAAATGCGGCGAAAGTATTAAATTAAATATTGAAAGCGAAACTGTTCCAGTTTTTTGCGCCAAAAAGAGCCTTAAAACATAATTTTAATCCATGTACGATTTAGAGAAGAAATTCTATCTGTTGTTGCGGAGCGCCGGCGATCTTAAGTCGGTTGCCTGAACGTGACTGCCTTGAAACCGCCGGTGCCCATCTAGGGAACTGGCGGTTTTTTTTTGGAAAAAGGCTGCGGTCACGCAGGAGCGTGACCCTCCCATAAACATAGACAAAGGCTGCGGTCACGCAGGAGCGTGACCCTCCCACATAAACATAAATGAAAAAAGGAAAACAACATGTCTGAAAGTAACGACACGTCCACTGCCAAACAGAAGCCGAAGAAAGTCGGCGAACGGCTGAAGGAATCCATTGAGCGTTTTCTGCTCATGCGCGGCCTTACGTCGAAGGACATCATTTCGATGATCGACGATGCCCTTGCAAACAAAGCAATTAAGCATGATGACGAAGAAGACGGCGATTTGCGTAAGATTCGGGAACGTGTTGCGTTGATTCTTGAAGGCTTGGACGAAACGGAAATAGCACGAATCCGCAAGCAGGTGGAATTGATTCTGAAAGGAAAAGGCGTGCCGTCGTTGACGCCACTGCTGTTCATTTCCCGTACGTTGAATGTCCGTTTGGGAACGTTTTTGGACGGCGACAGTTCGAAAATCGAAAATCTGCGGCCGGCCATTTGCCGCCGTCAGATGGTGAAGGACGAAGTCGTTTTCGGCGACGATGACGAACAGTTGATTTATCATCCACTGTCGATGAACAAATCCGGCGTGAGCATGGAGCCGTACATCATCGAGATGGGCACGCCGAAGAACATTGATAAGTTAATGAATGACAACGAGTTCAAGAAGAAGCGCCTAGAACGGCATGCGGGCGAGGAGTTCATCTACGTCATGAAAGGACGGCTCGTCGCGCAGGTTGGAAATGAGACGATCATGTTGGACGAAGGCGATTCCATCTACTACCATGGCTACCTGCCGCACCATATCTTCTCGAACGACCGCGACGCGCAGGGCAAACCGATCAAAAAGACGGACATTCTGGCCGTCGTCTATGCGCCGCCGCTGGAAGATACGCTGTCCATCAAGCAGTTGAACATGAACAACCGCTTTGGCAAGACGTTGACGCGGTTACGCCAGATGATGAAGTTGGATATTGCGGAAGTATCTCGCCGTACGGGACTTAAGGAAAACGTCATTACGACGATTGAGGAAGGCGGCCAGATTACGTCATTGATGCCGTTGATGCGCATCACGCAGGCTTTGGGCGTGCGGTTGTGGACCATCATTACAAACGGCCTGCTACGTAATTATTCTGTGTTCCGCAAGGCGGATCTGGAAGACAAAGACCAAGCCAAGACGTTGATGATCGGCAACTTGACGCATCACTTCCTCGCCATCAACATGAGCAATCGCAACATGGAGCCGTTCTTCATCGAAGGCAACACGACCAACGAAGAGGAGTTCGAACTGGAGAACCGCGAAGGCGAAGCGTTCTGCTACGTGCTGGAAGGGAAAATCAAAATCTTCATCGGCAGCAAGGAGAAGCCGTACGTCATTGGCGCGGGCGAATCGATTTATCTGGACGCGACGATTCCGCATCACATCCAGACCATGGAGGACGGGACGAAAACCATCACCGTCGTCTATACGCCTTTCACATTCACCGTGGAAAAAGAGGACTGAGGTAGGAACGTCATGAAAACGAACAATATAGCTGTCAAACAGATAAACGATCACTATAAACAACTGATAAAAGACGTCAACGCATGGCTGGAAGCGGAACAGAAGAAAGTCGATCAGAGCAAAATCACCGTTGACGACGAAAAAGCGGCTCTGGACAAACGCCAAGAGGCAATTGACAAAGAGCGCAAGTCATTGGAAAGCAAGCTGAAGACGAACAAATCCAAACAACAGACGGAAGAGATAGAAGAACGTCTGGAGGAATTGGAGCGCCGTCAGGAACTGCTCGATTGGGACTGCGACGGCTGGAAAGGCAAGGCCAAACAGCTTGCGCGCGATGAAGACCACATGCGCATGATGACCAGACGTCTGCTTGACCAGAAGTGCAAGTTGCTCAAACGCAAGATCGAAGAAGCCGCGGCTGAAAACGACATGGAACGCATTGGCCTTCTGGAGAAAGAGATCGGCCTGATTCGCCATGAAATTTCGCCGCTGCGTTTCCCGACGCAGACAATTGGCGAAGTGTTCGCCATGCAGGTGAAAGACCGCCCGAACCATCCGTTCATCATGTATCCAGATCGCGATCTGACATGGACTTACAAAGATTTCGACATCCGCACGGATCTCATGGCGAAAGGTCTCATGGCTATCGGCGTGACGAAGGGAAGCCACGTCGGCGTCTGGGCGCGAAACGTGCCAGAATGGCTGACGCTTATGTTCGCGACGGCGAAGATCGGCGCCGTTCTCGTGACGATCAATACGAATTACAAAAAGCATGAGCTGGAATATCTTGTGAAGCAGTCGGACATGCACACGCTGGCCATTGTGGACGGCCTGCGTGACGTCAGCTACATCGACACTGTCTATGAGCTTGTTCCCGAACTGCTTACGACGACGCGCGGCATGCTCGTGAGCAAACGCTTCCCACGGCTGAAGAACGTCGTCTATCTTGGACAGGAGAAACATACAGGCATGTACACGTCGTCCGAACTGATCCAGCTGGGCTACTGCTGCAGCCAAGATCTGGACGACCGTCTCGCGGCGGCCAAGAAGGATATCTCCAACATGGATATGGTGAACATGCAGTACACGTCGGGCACGACAGGCTTCCCGAAAGGCGTCATGCTGACGCATCAGGGCATCCTGAACAACGGTTTCTATATCGGTGAACGCCAGTTCTTTGAGTTCGATGCCGACAAGAACGAACGTGTCTGCCTGCCTGTGCCGCTGTTCCACTGCTTCGGTTGCGTGTTGGGCGTCATGGCGATTCTGACGCATGGCGCGACGGCCGTCATGATCGAGCAATTCGACCCGCTGGTCGTGATGTATTCCATCGCGACCGCGCACGCAACGGCCGTCTATGGCGTTCCAACGATGTACATCGCCATCTTGAACCATCCGCAATTCAAGAAGTACCAGCCACTTATGATAAAGTCGCTCCATAAGGGCATCATGTCCGGCTCCCTCTGCCCGCCTGAACTGATCAAGCAGGTCATGGTGGAGATGAACATGAAAAACATCACGAACCCCTACGGCTTGACGGAATCGTCGCCTGTGATCACGATGACCGATCCGGCGGATACGTTCAAGCAGCGGACGGACACCGTCGGCAACTGCCAGCCGCATATCGATGTACGTCTTTTCGACGCAAAGACTGGTGAAGAGATCACGAAGCCGGGCGTGCCCGGCGAAGTGGTTTGCTACGGATATAACGTCATGAAAGGCTATTACAACATGCCAGAGGAAACGGCCCGCACAATTACGCACGGCGGTTGGCTGCATAGCGGCGACGTCGGCATCTTCGATGAAGAAGGCTATCTGTACATCACAGGCCGTCTGAAAGACATGATCATCCGCGGCGGTGAAAACATCTATCCGCGTGAAATCGAAGAATTTCTGCTGACAAACAAGAATAAAGTCCTGGATGCGGCAGTGGTCGGTATTCCGGATGAAAAGTACGGCGAAGTCGTTGGCGCGTTTGTGATTCCGCGCGAAGGCGTGTCGCTTTCCGAGAACGAATTGCGCGACTACTGCAAAGACAAGATCGCGTTCTACAAGACGCCGAAATACTTCTTCATCGTGGACGAATTCCCGCTGACGGCTTCTGGAAAGATCCAGAAGTTCAAGCTGAGGGAGCAAGCAAAAAAGCTCGTGGGAATCAAGTAGCTAAGAGCTTAAAGCTTAAAGCTTAAAGCAAAAGGCAGAAAACAGGTGAGAGGGACGCTAGCCGTCATTTACATGGATATCCATTTCATGTAAATGACGGCTTGACTGTTATTAGGCGACAGCAGCTATGCGTTCACAAACCAATTATTTTCCTAAATATTCTTGTGAATGTGTCTGAACACAACGAATCAGTTCAGCAATTTGGTCAGCTGGCAAGCCAAGAGCCATCTGGATCTCCTTCTCATCACGGCCATTACGCAACATGTTCATAACGACCGTCACCTTGACTTTTTCTTCGCCAAGCGCCTTGCCAAGCTCTATGCTAAGCTCCTCGTCAAGCTTTATGCCGCGCTCTTCACAGTGCTTCAAGATGCGCTCTAGCTCGCGTTTAAAGCCGCGCTCAAAGCCGCGTTCAAAGCCAATTCTATAATTAACTTCTTTGACGTATTCAATAAATTCATTCATCTTCTTCTACCAAGAATTCTATTTTCCGAAATATTCTTGCGAATTTGCCTGGACATCACGAATCAATTCACTGACTTGGCTGGCTGGCAACCCCAGAATCATTTGGATCTCTTTTTCATCGCGCCCAATGCGTAGCATATTCGCAACAACCGTTCGCCTAGTCCGCTTCTCACCATTCTCCTCACCGATCTTCAGATTGACTTGTTTGACGTATTCAATAAATTTGTTCACCTTTTCATCCTCCTGTTTGAATGTGATCGAATATCTTTCCTTTAATATTTTGAGTTTCTCTTCCTTGGACAATGTAGGCGAAAACAATGTCCGCATCATCGCCATAAATGGCCCTCCGCCTTCCTGACATTCATTGTTCAGGTAAATCATCACCATATCAAGAAGATCATACGGCGCGCCATTCTGATGGATGGCATGGATTCCATCCTCCAAATTCAGCTTCGCCATTCCGTATCGTTCGAACGTATTGGCCAACTTATCAGGTGCCTGCAGACATATCCATAACGTATACACCTTTTTTATGTCGTCGTAATGGCTGTCTGTAAACACGGTTTCTTTTTCTCTTGCTATTAAATCACATGCATAATATATACCTCTTTTAATAATATTATAGCCAGGATAAAAATCTTTTTGTATTTCTATGTTGATGATGATTCCAATCTTGGTTTCCAAGTTCTGTGGAAGACGCACATGGATGCAGACATCCATATCAGTACCGCCGCTTCCATGCGTCGCATCGCCAATCAGATAATCCACATCGTCCAGACAGTCCAGACAATTATCTATAATAAATTCCAAAGGATATCCCTTAAATTCTGGAAAGCACTCTCGCAATATCCAAGCGACAATCTGCTTGTGCGTGAAAAGCATCTTGGCAACACCGTCCTGCTTGGTGTCTTGGTCGAATATGTCATGAATGTCATAGTACCTGGTCATGTTTTGCCTCCTTGAAAGCGAAGAATTCCCCATGACCTATAATATGGCATTATAATACAAATTTACAAATTTTTAACTTATTAAAATAAATAATCTTATAAAATCATATAAAGTCATAAAAAATCATAAAAAGAAACATCATTTTTG
>JAFZIJ010000051.1 GCA_017554445.1 Victivallales bacterium | reverse complement strand
GTTCCACCACTGTTCGTTCGGAATCTGCACAAGCTGTTCTCCCGTCTCGGGATGGATGCTGATGCTTTTGACACTGTGTTTGTTCGAAAATTGACGGAACGTTCCGATCATTGTATCGAACTCCAGCACATCACGGCCTGTCAGCAACAGTTTGTTTTCCTTTTTGAGCAACACCAGATCATGGCCGGAATACCCTTTGCTCAAGGCAAATGATTGGACTTGTGTGAGTTGCGGATTCTCAACATCGAAATTGTAGCGGAAGGCGACCAGCGAATCAGCCCCTAGGCCCCACACCAATCCATGAATCTGATCCCACACGACGCCGTGCCCGCCGGGGAATTTCACCGTAAATTCCTTATGCGGCGTCTTTTCTTCACCAATTCGTGTGAAAACCTTCAGCGTGGCTCCCGTGCTGGACGCCGTAATGACCGTTCCGTCCGGCAGCAATTCCGCCGAATGCGTGTTGCCGCCCGGATAGGCCGTGAAAACGCTCTGCTTCGTCGCGACATCAATTAACGCCATGCCGCCGCCAGAAGCCACGACCAATACCTGCTTTCCGCCACTCACGCATTTCGTGTCGCTGATGTTGCCGAACGCCCTGATGCGTTCCGGCGGAATGTTCGGATCGTCCTTCGGATTCCATTTCCAAAGGATGCTTTCCGGCTTCGACCAATCGCCGTTCGCGTCCATGATAAACACATCGCGCGTCTTCTGGTCGGAACAGAGAATCTGATTGCGCAATTCTTCCTGCCCATGGAGCGACAATACGCATAAAATGACCAGAAGCAACATCTTCAAACCACTATTCTTGAAAAAAACTTTTTTATTCATAAGATATTTAATAACTGGATGTTCTGGATGTTCTGTGCTAACCACTAACCACTAACCACTAACCACTAACCACTTCTTTAATTTCAATCTTATCAAATGCAATAGATTGCGAATCCGTCGCCAACTGCAAGGCGTCCGCCTTCAAACGGACACGATTGGAAATCAGCGTGCGCTGCCCCGCCACTTCCGCATCGAAGACCGTGCAACGCATTTTCGGACTATACCTTACAATTACTTTCAATGTAAATGTCCCATTTAAGACATCAACGTTTTCCAGACAGAAGTTCTGGCTGCCCGCATGGATGCCGTGCGAAGCCTTCACGCCCCATCCCAAATGCTCCTGCGGCATCGTCTTCAGCCCTTCGCGAATCGTCTGAATCTCAGGATGGAACGTTCCGTTCGCTCCGCACGGCGAAATCTGCATGCGTTGTTTGCCGAAATCCAATTGGAACTCACAGCTCCGCGCGGGATTCTCCGCATCCATAACTCGCATGGCCAGACGACCTTCCGCCTGCGCATGAAGCTTCATTTCCACATAGACTGACTGCCCCGCCGCGATTTTCCATGAAACAGGCCGTCCGACCGTCACGACCATATCCGTCGCGTCATGCAACGTCTTGCCCGTCTTCGGCGCCAGTTCATCCGGCCATTTCATGCCGAGCCGCCCATTCGGATATTGAATCAATTCACGCACGGCAATACAGCTTCCCCAGCCGATGCCGCTCAGCCAGCCGCCGATGAGCATGCGATTATCATTGAATGGCGCCACCATCGGCAC
>JAFZIJ010000003.1 GCA_017554445.1 Victivallales bacterium | reverse complement strand
TAATGATACAGAAACGATAACGGAACATGATTGATCCAGTCATTTTACATATTGGAAAAATGGAAATCCGCTGGTACGGCGTGATGATCGCGATAGGCGTGCTGGCGGCATATTGGTTACAGGTGTGGCGTGGCAAACGCTACGGCGTGAAGGCCGATCATATATCGGATATCACGTTCTTTGCGTTGGTCGCGGGCATTATCGGAGCGCGGTTGTTGTACGTCATCCGTTACTGGGATGAATATTTTGCGGATGGCGACTTGTTGGAAATCATTGCCGTATGGCATGGCGGGCTGGTTTTCCAAGGCGGTTTCATTGCGGGATTTATCGCCGTCATCGCCTATGCGAAATGGAAGAAATTGGACATTGGCGGCATTGGCGATTTGTTGGCTCCAGCCTTGGCGTTGGGGCATGCGTTCGGTCGGATTGGTTGCTTGTTGAATAAATGCTGCTACGGCTTCCAGCCGTATGAAGGCCTGTGCGCCATCCACTATGAAAAAGGCGCGGCGGGATATTTCCCTGTGCAAGGCGTGGAATGTGTCGGCAACCTGTTGATTTGCGGGATGTTGCTATTGTTGGAGCATTTCAACATCGCGAAACGGCGGTTGTTCATCCTGTACATGATGGCTTATACGGTGTTGCGCCTTGCAGATGAATGCCTGCGCGGCGACTATCCAAAAGAACAGTTTCATGCGGGATTGACGCCTGCGCAAATCATTTGCCTGTGGCTACTTCCAGTTTTGGGGCTGGCCTATGGCGCCGTCACGTGGTACAATCGGAAAGAGAAGAAGAATGGCTGAAAACGGCGGGAGGCGTGGAGGCTGCAACATGTGGGATGATGAAACAGCTGAAAAGAATTTGACGGAATGCGTTGTCGGAGACGGATTCCCAGAAGGTGTTCGTGTGGATTTGTTTCTGGCGCAGGAGTTTGAGGGCTATTCACGGGTCTTCTTCCAGAAATGTCTGGACAACAATCGCGTTTATCTGAATGGCCGTCCATGCCGTCGTTCATGCAAAGTGTTCCCCGGCAATGTGTTGGAAATCGATTGGCCACCTGCGCCGAACAAGACGCTGTCGCCGGAAAATATTCCGTTGGATATCATCATGGAGGATGACGATGTCATCGTGTTGAACAAACCGGCGGGGCTCGTCGTCCATCCCGCCCATGGGAATTTGACGGGAACGCTTGTGCAAGGTCTTCTGTACCATGATGAAGAGGCCTTTGAAGAGATGACGGACGACACGATGAGGCCAGGCATCGTCCATCGATTGGACAAAGACACGTCCGGTGTGCTAGTCGTCGCGAAGAATTTGGAAGCGCGCGCCTATCTGAAGGAAGTCTTCAAAGAACATATCGTTGAAAAGACGTATCTTACGATTGTTCTTGGTGAATTTGGGAGTGTTACGGGAACAATCGAAGCGAATATCGGACGGCATCCAACGAACCGTCTGAAAATGGCGGTTGTGGAGGAGGGCGGCAAGCCTGCGATCACGAAATATCGCGTACTGGCGACAAGCAATGGCTGTTCGTTGCTGGAAGTGCGTATTCTGACTGGGCGGACACATCAGATCCGCGTCCATTTTTCCAATCTGAACCATCCCGTTCTGGGCGATCCTGTCTATGGCGGTTGCCCGAAGCGTGCGCCGTATCTTCCTCCACGGCAGATGCTTCATGCATGGAAGATCGTCTTTCCACATCCGCGTACGCAAGTTATGCGGCAGTACATGGCACCGTTGCCGGAGGACTTTTTGGAGGCGTTGCGGAATCTGGATTTGCCCGTCATCACCGAGCATGAAGAGTGAAATAGGCTTGCATGTTTCGCTAATGATGCTAGATTTTAGTCATTTATTCCATTTGAATATTCATCCCAAACAAAGAGAGAATCCATGAAGCACACCATTCGAATCTGTCTTGCCTTGTTGTTCATCGCAGTTGCCACGAAAGCCCAGGAAGCGACTGTTCCGCCGACGAAAGCGGGCTATATCATTGTCACGGATACAGTTCCGGCCGACGGCAAGACGGATGTGGCTGATATGATCCAGAAGATCATCGACGACAATCCGAACCGCACCATCTATTTCCCCGACGGCGTTTATCTGCTGAGCCACCCCATCGCGACGCCCGCCAAGCCGTCGTTGAGCGTTGATTTGAAGCTGTCCAACTACGCCGTTCTGAAGGCCGCTCCCGATTGGAAGGATCCGGAGGCCATCGTCCGCCTCGGAGGAAAAGTGCCCTTCAACGATATTCGTACGAATGGCAGCAACTATGGTCTGACGGGTGGTATCATTGACGGAAGCATGGTCGCCAACGGTATTTCCATCGACAGCGGTCGCGAGACGAAAATCCGTGATGTGTCCATCAAACATACGAAGATCGGTATCCACATCAAACGCGGCGCGAACAGCGGTTCGTCGGATTCGGACATTTTGAGCGTGAACATCGTCGGCAACAAGGCGCGTGATTCCATCGGCGTACTGGTCGAAGGCTATGACAACACACTGTCGAACATGCGTATTGCGGACGTGTATGTTGGTTTGGACATCCGCAGCGCGGGCAATTCGTTCCGTAACCTCCATCCGCTTTACACATGCGGTTGGAACGACTACGGCGACAGCACGGGCTTCTGGGATCGAAGCGGTGGAAACAACTGGTACAGTTTCTGTTACAGCGACCAGTTCGCCATTGGCTTCCATCTGGCGAGATCCATCCATAGCACGTTTGACAGTTGCTTCTGCTATTGGTATGCGGGCAAAGAGCCGCATGAAATCGGCATCTTGGCCGATGAATCCTTCAATTCGATTTTCAATTGCTTCACTTGCAATTTCAACGGCAACTCGCCGAAGAGCATCGTGCTGAAGGAAGGCAAGCCCGGCGGGCAGGGCCTTCTCATGTATCCGCGCATCACGGGCCCGAACATTCAGGAGAAAGAAGTTTACGAAGCGTATATGCGGAAATAATGCTGAATGCTTAATGCTGAATGATGAATTAAGTAAGCATTTATGACAAATATATTTAGAGGCTGTTGCAATATGTTTTGCAACAGCCTCTTTTTGCGAATTCCTATTTATCAGTGGCTTCAGGCATGTTTTTGTCGTTATGCCGTTCATTTGGTTGTGGCCACAGAAGAATATAATGCCCTTCATATTCTGGCGATTCCAGAAGATGCAGAACCTCAGGGCTTATTTCCGGTTTAGACACTTCCTCCAGTAGGCGGGGAATGTTTTGCTTGAATCCGTACAGCATCCATCTGTTTTGGACAAACGACGAGATTTGCAATAAAACCATCGCAAGGGCGGCTGTTGTGGCGATGACGGCTAGACAAATTTTTCTGACTTCGTGCTTCCATTGCAGTTGATGCCAGAAGAACCAAAAGACGTCGAATGCAATACAGGCAAGAAAACCGTGTGCGAATAAGTTGAATGCGACCAGCCCGCGCGTTCCTGTTCCTGCGGGAAGCTCTGCGCCAACGGCATTTCTGAAGGCGACAGAAGCATGATGCGCATTGGAGCTTTTCATGGCATCAGAGGAATTGAAAGCCTTCAAGTTGGCACGAAGTGTATCCAGTTCATTGGCTTTGATCATGGCGGCGCATTTCCCAAGGCCCAGTTCCATGTTGCGCAAGTATTCCTCTGGATCAAACTGGTGGTTTGCAAGAATCCAAAAGGCCGCCATCATGGTGAGCGTGAAAAGTGCCACCAGAAGCCATTCACCGTATTTTGTTTTTCTCAATCGAAAGCATCCCCAGATGATGACGCCTAAAATGCCATAGAAGATCGCGCTTATCAGATGTAATATGAGAGAGGCTAGGATATTGAGAAATGTTATCAAGATGTTTTCCATGTGTATGAAGATGGGACAACTGGGACTTCTGGGACGAATGGGACACGATTTCAGTAGTCCCAAAAGTCCCAGTTGTCCCAGATGGCTGACTAATCAGATCTTCTGAATCAGATAATAGACGGACGGGAAGTCGCCGCCCGTGGAGAAGCGGAGCTTGCCATCCACCACTTCGGCGGGCGTCTGGCCGACTTGCATGCCGAAGGAGTTGATGGCATCGACACGGAAGGCGTTGACCGTCGTATCCAGTTCGAAATCAGCGGCGATGACCTCCGCCTCGATGGGGCCATGGCCTTTGTCATACTGGATAGTATGGTTGTCGTTATAGACGGCGTCCGTGTTGTCGGCGTGGCCGACGACGGTCAGCAGGATGTTCTCCGATTCGTTGATCGGATCGTCCGTCAGGGAGCTTAGCGCGATGACGGCATATTCGTTGCGGCATTTGATCTTCAGGCCATTCAGCACGATTTCGCCGGCTGCGTTCAGGAAGCCGCTGACGGCTTTCGTGCGTGGCGAGTCGATGACGAAGAGGCGTTTGTCCAAATCGCGGCAGAGTTCGCCAGTGTCGGATTGAATGACGCGGGCATCCTTCGGCAGGCGGGAAGTGTTTGGATCGATGACATTTGCGCCTTCGGGCACTTTCGTCGTCGGGATGGCGACGGCGGTCTTGCCAAGCTGCGCGGCGCATTCGAAGGCCGGCGGGATGCTGTTGACCGTGCTGTTTTTGTTGGCGGGATTTTCATTCGCCTTCGTGGGGCCGCTGTAGGGGATGACGGTCATGACGTCCGATTCTTTCACGTCGCCGCGGCGGAGGAGGAGGGCGGCGTGGTAGAAGAGGCCGTAGCGGGCGGGATCGTTGAACGCGTCAAAGATGCCGCTGCGATAGGGGACGCCCGACAGCGCTTCGCCTGTGACAGGGGCTGCGAGCATGTCGATGTTCGGGCGGCAGTCATAGCGGTAGGTATGGATGGCGGCTCCAGCCCAGCCTTGCAGAGCGCAATGGGAGGCCAGATGGAGCGGGCCCTCGGCGCGATATTCGTTCGGCCATGGATCGTCCCATTCGGAGATGAAGAACGGACGGTCGGCGGCGCGCATGAAGGGGAAGCCGTCGATCCATGTGGAGCGGTTGGCGAGGAAACTGGCGTTCATGATACCTTTTTCGTGGGGCGTCCATTTCCAACCGTAATGATAGGTATGGCTGTCCATGAATGTCATGTCGGCCTGTGAGAGCAGGGTGCCGCCGCCGCCGGAATTCCAGTTGGTTCCCGTGATGGGGATCTTGACGCCGATGGAACGCATAAACGCTTGCATGTCATCGAAATAGCTCTTCTGAATCTGAAGCTTGAAATTAAACATGGCGAGCGTGGAATTGTCGGTGAAATCGACAGGCGTCTCCGCAGGCGGGTATCCATTCTCCTTGCGCCATGCCTGGTATTTCTCTTCGAGGCGTGTGCGATACGGTTCCACGAGCTGTTCGCAGTGGGCGAAGATTTCGTTTTCGTTGGCGATTTCGGACATGACGATGACGGGATCGTCTTTGTAAGCAAGTTGCGTATAAGGATTTACATGCGTCCAGATCTGCTCGCAGAATTCCTTCTGGAGTTCGATGAGATGTTCATCGAAATTCGACTGCGGACGGGCGGAATCCGCAAGCCGCTTCGTGTTTTCAACACCGTCGCCTTCGCGGAAACGTCGGTAGGTCAGCATGTCGAAATAGACATAGATGCCGTTTTTCTTGAGGGCGAAGATAAGATAGTCGAGGCGATCCATGCTTTCTGGATCCAGCGACCGCGTGTTCTTAAGTAGTTTGCCTTTCGTGAATTGGAAAAGATTAGGTGTGGACCAGTCGCCATCCAGCTGATGGAAGCGGACGATGTTCAGGCCGGTTTTGGCAAGGCGTTTTGCGACGATTTCGCTGTATTCATGGGAGGGGAAATTGGCGCCGCTGTTGAAGTTCGTGCCCCAGAAACGCGCGGGTGTTCCGTCTTCGAATGCGAATTTGCCGTCTTTGACCGTGAGGAAGCCATGCTTTCCCGCAGGCTTTTCGTCGGCGAAGATGTAGGAGAGGTCGAGCGGCACGTCATCCCATGGGAGGGTGAATGAAACGGTTCTGTAGCTTGATTTGTACATGGTGGTTTCCTTTTATGGTTGGTGGTGGATTACACTATACGATGAACTTATATTATTTATATATTGTATTTGTCAAAATCAAAATAGCAAGAAAGAAAAAGGAAAAAAGCATTTGAATAAATATATATTATATATATATTAATGCAAAATAAAGAGTAATTTACTGATTTGTATGAGTTGGGAAGATAATGAAGCTAAAAGATCTTGTCCAGGAATTGTCCAAGCTAGGTGTGACATTCATAGCCCATGGGGGAAACCATGACATATACGGCAAGAATGGAAAGAAAATACCTATTCCACGTCATGCAAAAATCAATGAAATGTTGGCAAAGGCCATTCTCAAAAAAGTTAAAAACTTCTGATTATAGAATATCCATTCCACCAAGGAGGACATATTCATGAAAAAAACATATTTTGCAACGGTACATGAAGACAAGAAAGGACCATGGCGTTATATCTGTGCGTTCCCTGATTTCGACAATCTTGCGACAGAAGAGAATACATTGGAAGGTCTTGTCAAAATGGCTACTGAAATTCTGATGGATGCGCTCAATGACATGGAGAAGGAAGGTGTGGAACCGCCTGTTCCCACGGAGGATTATCAGTCGTTGATTGCCAAGGCGGAGGCAGACTTTGGACCAGTTGCTTTCATCATGCCGATTACCGTCACGGTTGAATCTCCCATCATTCGTATCAGCATGACGATTCCGCAGAACAAGCTTGATATTATTACCAAATATGCCAAGCAACGTGATACGACGCGTTCTGCTCTGATGATTGATGCGACAATGGATTATATGAAGAGGAATGGTTAAAGGTGTTTTAGAAAATGGATATATGATTATATTCTTTGAAGGATAAGCTTTGGATATGGAAACAGATTTAGGCGCTCTTATTCGACATATGTTGTGGTCAGTTTTTGGTAACTGGCCATTTGCCTTGTTTTGTGGTTTTGCATTGATAGTAACAATCATAAGATGGTGCGGGGCAAAGCCAAAACGAAGATATAGAGGCCGTAATAGTCAGTCGCGTCAAGGCTGGGCACAAAAAGATCGATTGTTCAGATCGGAGCGCAAAGGAGGTTGGGGGGAGTCACTTCTTCATCAGCATTTGTGTGAGAATCTTGCTAGTCAGCAATATTTCATTCTTCATGACATCATGCTTCCAACAAATGATAGAACGACAACACAAATAGACCACATTGTTGTTTCGCAGTGGGGCGTGTTTGTCATTGAAACCAAGACTTATTCTGGATGGATCTTCGGGAGTGAAAATACCGCAGAATGGACGGTAACACATGGTAACCGTAAGCATAAATTTCAAAATCCTTTGAGACAAAATTTCAAACATATAGCCACATTGTCTGAATGTCTTGGTATTTCAAAAGAGTTTTTTAAGACTCTTATCGCTTTCAGCGGCGAGTCTGAATTCAAAACAGATATGCCACAAGAAGTAATGTTATTTGGAGATGTGATAGATTATATAAAAGAACATAGTATAGAGACTATCATCCCACCAGAGCAGGTAAAGGAGGTGGCGGATACAATTCTTGAATGGCAATCTGCACTGAGCGAGAAGCAGAAAATTGAACATGTGCAGAACCTGCAGAAAATGCATGAGCCGCAAGAGCCCATTCAAGAGAAACTTAATATTATATTGAATGATGATTCATCATCAAGTGATAAAAAGCTATTTTGTCCAAGATGTGGTGCGCCAATGGTTTTACGGAAACGGAAAGCGGATGGCTTGCCTTTCTGGGGATGTTCACAATTTCCCAAATGCCGTTGCATTGTGGATATAGATTCAATTGACGTATGATCTCTTTAACGGAAAACATTCACAAGACTGTTTCAAAAGAATTGAAGCATCGTTTGCGTCAGTTAGCAACAAAATACGAAACGTCGGATTTCATGAAGGATGATCCGTCGCAATTCATGCATCGTTACCATGAACCGTTGGATGTTGAAATCACGGCATTTCTGGCGGCGAATCTGGCGTTTGGAAGGCGGTCGTGTATTCTCAATTGCTTAGATAGATTGTGTCAGGAGATGGGTGAAGCGCCGTCGGAATGGCTGTTGTCAAAAAGATATGAAACGTTTTTTCCTGACAGTCCAAAATCATTCTACCGCATCTACAGCTATCGCAATATGAGATATTTATGTGAAACGTTTCGGCAATTGGTAATAAATTATGGCAGTCTGGGGGCGTATTGTCAAAGCCGTAATGAAGCAGGGGATTGTGCAAAAGAGGCTGGACGGTTGGCAGCGGTCATCGCCGATTGTTTTCCTGATGAATGCAAGCCGTTGATATCTAATGGAAAGACTAGCGCAAACAAACGGTTGAATTTGTTTCTGCGGTGGATGGTACGGCAAAATTCACCTGTCGATTTAGGGCTGTGGGTTTGGTATCCGGCGGATCAATTGCTCATGCCGTTGGACACGCATGTTGTGGATGTCGCGAAGGAGTTCGGGCTTATTGCTGAAAACGCCACACCGAATTTGAAATTGGCCATCCATTTGACGGACATCATGTCAAAAATCTTTCCCGGCGACCCGTTGAAAGGCGATTTTGCGTTGTTCGGCCATGGAACAAAGCTGAATGCTGAATGCTGAATGCTGAATTATTTGGGAAGATTTGCAATCATGCAAACATACACTACATTCATAAATTAATTTATTGTAGTTGTTCAAGCAAAAGACAAACCAGTCATAATCAAATAGGAAGATTTTTCATGAAAAATATCAAAAGGACTCTTCATGCGGCATGCGCATGCCTCTTCATCTTGTTGTCTGGAGTCTTGTATTCAGCAGAAGTTTCTGAAAACGAAATATTTGCGGCGGCGCGGAAATGGATTGCGGACAATGCCATGTTCCAAGCTGATCTGCCAAACGCCGTTCCTGAAAAGGCCGTGCAGATGGCGGATTTCGATGGGAAGCCCATGCCGTTGTGGCGGGTCGATCTGCAGCCGACTGGTTATCTGATCATGTCGGCGGACGACACATTGCCGCCTGTCGTGGCCTTTGATACAAAATCGTCCTTCGACATGCCGTCCGGTCATACTCTGCCCGCCATGTTAATACGTCAGGGCGAGATTTTCAAAGATGAATTGGACAAACCGCGGACGCGCGGAAATGAATTGGCGGCTGAGAACAAATCGCGTTGGAATGTATTGCTCAGCCGCACGCGTGCGGAATCCGTCATGCCTTCATCAATTGTGCAGTCGCCGATGTTGACGACGGAATGGAACCAACCTGCGCCGTTCAACTATTTCTGTCCATCTGGAAGCGTTTATGCCGATCGCGCCTTGACGGGATGCGTAGCGGCGGCGATCGCCCAGATGTTGAAGTTCCATGAATGGCCGGCGGCCGGTCACGGGACGAAAACGCATACAGATGACGTGGGCGACGTCCAAGGGACCTTGAAGGCGGACTTCTCCGTTCCGTACCATTGGAGTGCGATGACGGACAGCTACGGATATATGGACGAGCGTAATTATGGTGCCGCCGAGATGGCGGTAGCCCGCCTGGCGATGGAGGCGAGCGTACTGGTCGGGGCAAACTACGAAATCGATGCTACGTCGGCGGGCTCCCACAACTTGCACACGCTGATGGCCCAGTACCTCGGCTATTCCAGTTCTGCACAATATGGAGATACACGAAGCGGCATGATCGGCTACGTAGCGCAGTCCACGTTGTATTCGAGGATCCGCTCGGACATGGTGGCGGGCCGTCCCGCATTCGTCTCTTACGATGGGCATTCGTTCATCGCGGATGGTTTGGGAACCATGGACGGTCAAGACTATTATCATTTCAACTATGGTTGGGGAGGGCTGCACAGCGGCTGGTATCTGCTGACGGATGGCTACGACAACACCGTCATCATCGGTGCGACGACGAACATTCAGCCGTCGCCAGTAGCCATGTTCAAGCCAATGTCCGTTGAACAACCATCCACTTTCACGCTGTCGTGGGACTTTCCGAAACGTCTTGCGGCGGAGGCATTCCGGCTAACGAAGACGACGGGCACGCGTGCCTCGACAGTCGTCAGCTCCTCCATCTCCGGCTCGGCTCGCAGCTACACGCTGACGGGGCAGTCCGGCACGGCCACCTACACGCTGGAGGCCAAGGTGGATGGTAGCTGGCAGGCTGTGTCCGACGGCGTAACGGTGACTGTGAAGACCACTCCCGCCGACATGCTTGAGTTGACCTTCGGAAATGATCTGAAGAGCCTAGCGGGCAAGCAGGTGAGCACGACTGTAACCGCGAACAAAACGCTGACGAATTTGACCGTGACAAGCAGCCGACCGGACATCCTGCCGGACAGCAGCATCAGTGTGACTGGCAGCGGGGCCTCCCGCACCGTGAAGCAGACGCCCACCAGCGGCATGGTCGGCAATGTGTTGCTGTACGTCACGGCGACTGACGCGGCTGGCAACATAATTCGTCAGACAGTCCCGCTGGCGGTCATG
>JAFZIJ010000050.1 GCA_017554445.1 Victivallales bacterium | reverse complement strand
TCGCGTTGATGTCCGCGACCTCCGCCTTCACTTTTTCAGCTACGTTCTTCAACGCGAACACTTTGTCGAAATCTTCCAAACGCGTCATCGCCTCCACGCGGCAACCGCCCCACGCGATCTGGACGAGCCCCATCGGGACTTTCACCTGTTCATAAAGTTCGCGACCGACAAGATAGCCGACGGCGGAGAAATTCGGAACGGTCTGCGGATTGCAGAGCCGCCAATTCGCCTTCACGTTGTCCTTCGGCTCGCGACTCCACGTGCACGGAATCGGCAGCAGGCGGATGGCTTTGTTTTCCGACGATTCGATGATCGGCGCGATGTCGTCCGTGTTTCGCAACGCGAACTGCATGTTGGACTGGCCTGCGCAAAGCCACACATCGCCGACCAATACATCATGAAGGGTGATCTCCGTATCGCCCTTAACCACCAAATCACGTCCTTCTTCGCTCGGGCCGAGCGGCGGCAGTTTGGCGAGCCATTTGCCGTCTTCGCCAGCCTTCACGGTCACGGAATTATCCGCAAACGTCACCGTAACATCCTGTCCCGCAGGAGCTTTTCCCCATACGCGGATGACGGCGGCGCGTTGCAGCACCATGTGATCCGTGAAAATGGACGGCATTTCCAAGCCGCATGCCACGGCGCAGACAACCATCATCAAGATGACGAAATGTTTCTTCATGGGATTTTTCCTCTATTTTTTTTCACAAGGGAGATTCAAACTAACGCAAACTTATATTATATTACCGAAATAAAAGTTTTACTAATCCAAAATGGAAAAAACTTGGAGCAAAAATCACCATGTTCACCAATTTGACCGCGTTATACGAAGATTGGAACCATGTTATCGTGACTGCCCATCGCGGCGCTTCCGGCTGCTATCCGGAAAACACCGCCCTCGCCATGCGCAAAGCCATCGCATGGGGCGCGGACATGATTGAATTCGATCTGCGCACAACGCTCGACGGCATTCCCTTCATCTTGCATGACAATTCGCTGGACAGAACATCCAATCTGACTGGCCGTGGGGAAGAACTGACGCTCGCCCAGCTGAAAGAAGGCAATTTCTCCTACTACGCGTTCGGTCGCGAAAAGCTGAAAGCGCCTATCTACGAACATCTTGAGATACCGACGTTTGAAGAAATCCTCAAAGAATTCCGAGGCAAGGCAGGCATGAACATCCAGGTCTATGCCAAGCCAGACGGCCTGCGCGAAATTTGCCGTCTCTACTGCGACTATGACATGTTCGATCAAGGCTTCATGACGATTGCCGAATTGGAGAACATCGAAATCGTCAAGTCCTTTGATTCCAGAATCGAAGTCTGCTACACGCCCGGCTGGAAGGAACGCTGTGATCCAGACAATCTGAAGCTCTGTAAGGAGATTGGCTGCCGTTTCGTCCAACCGCCCATTGAACATTCCAATGAAGACACTTACGCGCTCTGCCGCCAGCTTGGGCTGCGCACCAATGTGTTCTATGCGGACACCGAGCCCAACATCCGCAAGATTCTCGCTCAAGGCGGCACGGGCATGCTTTCCAACCGTGCAGACATCGTTTTGGATATCGTCAGATAGTAACTACCGTGGAACCAACGCTTTCTGAACTACTCTCACCCGCCCTGCTCAGCCGTATCGGCGATTTTTCGCTCATGGCGCGAATCGCCGTCGAAGGTTTCCTTACGGGCGGCCACCGCAGTGTCTGCCGCGGTTATGGCGGTGAATTCCTCCAATATCGCGCCTACGCGCCCGGCGATGATCTTAAGTATGTGGATTGGAAGCTGTTCGCGCGTCAGGACAAAGTCTGCATGAAGGTCTTCCAAGAGGAGACGAATATGCGTGTGGCGCTTGTTTTGGACGCATCGGCCTCCATGGACTACAAAGGCGACGGCGCCGTCTGCTCCAAATTCGCCTACGCCGCCATTATGGCGGCCTGCCTGGCCTATCTTGCTCGGCGGCAAGGAGATCAAGTCGGCCTTTTCATCTATGCGGACAAAATGCTCAGCCAGACATCCTCTGGCCAGCAGACCGAATCGCTTGGCGCCATGCTGGCGGAACTGTCGCGCATCAAGCCGGGCGGCATCGCCGACCATTCAACCGCCTGGGCGCAGGCTTCCGACTATCTGAAAGGACGCGGCCTCATGGTGCTAATGTCTGACTTCCATGGATTTGAAGATCAACTTGCAAAACATCTGCGCATGTTGCGATTCGGCCATCGCGACGCCATGCTGTTCCAGATTCTCGATCATGACGAAATCTCCCTGCCGTTCAATGAAGCCACGAATTTCGCGGACAGTGAGACGGATGAACGCATCGCCGCGACGCCGTCTCTCGTGGCGGAGGAATACGGCCAGCGAATGGCCCGTTTCATCGAATCCGTCCGTTCGGACTGCCTCTCGACGCAGACGGATTATCTCTTGGCAGACACCTCCCAAAGCATCGAAAACGTCCTCTCCGCCTTCCTCAACCACCGCAAAGCCTAAAAACTCTTTTCCATCTGTCCTTTACGTCGCTTATGTCCTTTACCTTACTATAAATGCTCACATTCGCCCATCCATTCTGTTTCTGGCTGTTGATCTCGCTGGCAGGCCCGATCATCCTCCACCTGCTGAACCGGCAGCGGCTACGCACAATCGTCTTCCCGTCGATCCGTTTTCTGCGTCATTCGCAGATTCCGCAGGACGGTCGCAGATGCCTCCGCGACATTTTGCGACTGCTCCTCCGACTCGCATTTCTAACCGCCGTCATCATTCTGCTGGCAGGCCCGAAATGGACGCCACCAGCTGAAACGAAAGCCGAAACGGACGTCAGGACCGCTGTCTTTGTATTAGACGCATCTGCTTCCATGTCAACAACTAACCGTCTTGAAAACGGCCGTTCGCTAGTCAAAAAGACACTTGATGAATTGAATGGTTGGAATATCGGCGGAATTGTCTTCGCATCACGAATTCTGGAGGAAATTCCACCGTCGTCAGATCATCATCTCGTTGAAAAGATGGCCGAAAACTGGACGGCAACTTGCACAGGCGGCATTCCGGATGAATCATTGAAAAACGCCGTCGCCATGCTTGGCACGACCGGAAAATGCCGCTTGGTCATCGTCTCCGATTTCCAATTAGGCGATTGGAACCACCGCATGCCAATTGTTCCTCCAGGTGTGGAAGTCGTCTTTCTGGACGCTTCTGAACAGCCGCGCATAGACAACGTCGCCATTTCGGACATTCAATGCAGAGCTTTGGGGCAGAATCGTTTGCAGATTATCGTAAGCGTCCAGAATTTCTCCTTGAAGCCACAGAAACGGACGCTATTGCTTTCCGTTCCCGGACAGGAAATCCAGCCGCAGGAAGTGGAAATTCGCCCGAAAGCCGTTGCCCGCTGTCCGTTCGTCATCGAAAACGCATCGCCTACGGGCCAAGGCCGTGTCATTCTGTCGGAAGATGCTTATACGCAAGATGATTCGCGGTTCTTCTGGACGGCCGGCAAGCCGCCTGTCTCCATTCTGCTTGTTCCATCTGATTCCGCCGAATCAGAGGAGGAGCTTTTCTTCACGCAGAAAGCCTTTGCCGCAGGAGCGGACGAAGGCCTGAGCGAATACAAATTGACAGAAGGCAACATCGATTCGCTTATCAATACGAATCTTGCTGATTACCAAGTGGTTATCCTATTGTCTTCTGCGGAGTTGCTTGATGATGCGACCGCCCAGAAACTGCATGACTACGCGGAAAAAGGCGGCGTCATTTTCGCGACGGGCGGCGGTTCCGCGAGCGCCGCCTTGCGGACATTCCAGAAGGCGGCGATGCCGCTTGCGCAATCCAACGGCATCGCCGGAGCGGCCAGCCGTGATGCCGTGCTCGGTGTTGGTCCCGTCGCCGCTGATTCACCGCTTGGCGATGTCTTCGGCGACCGCTCCGACCATGACCTGTACCTTTTCCCGATTCGCAAGCATCACCGGCTGAAGCCGTTGCATGACACGACCATCCTGCTGAATTCATTGGAAGACCAACCGTTGCTTCTCTCACGAGACGTCGGCCGTGGTCGAATCCATTTCTTCGCGCTCGGCTTCTCTCGTGAATGGAGCGATTTGCCGTTGACGAATTCCTTCCTTCCGCTTCTGCACGAACTGACCGTCGCCGCCGTTCCGCAGGACTTCGGCCAGATCCATCTGACGTGCGGAGACAAACACGTTCTCGCAGACGGAAATGAAGCCGACACGTCCCAACCGGCCCTTTTCATGGACGGCGCCGTCCGTTGCGATGTTGCAGTCCCTATGCGCGAATCGATGACGGAAACCGTTAATCTCGATGATCTTCGGCAAATGCTGAAAACGGAAAAAAATGTGGAAACGGCCACGCCAGCCACCGCCACGACAGACCGCTCCCGCGATCTCTCCCGCTGGTTCGCATGGCTCGCCGCCATTCTTCTGCTACTGGAAATAATCCTCTAGAATCCCTTGTATCCCTTGAATCCCTTCCTTTAATGCCAAAAGATACCATAGATTTATCTGTTGAACGCGAGCTCCTCGGCAAAGACGAGCTGATGTCCCGCTTTGTCAAATTCCTGCAGACAGAGAAAAGCTACAGCGACAACACCGTGAAGAACTACTTCATGGATGTAGCTCACTTCCTGCATCTTACGCCGCATATCATCGCTGATGGCGCATGTAACTGGAAAGCCGTCGCCGTCCGTCATGCGAAGCATTTCGCCATGGAAATGACTGCTCAGAACTTGTCACGGGCGTCCGTCAACCGCAAGATGTCCAGCATGCGGTCGTTCTTCCGTTTTCTCATGCGCGAGGGAATCGTGGAAGGCAATCCGTTCAGCCAAGTCAAAAGCGCGCGCGGCGGCCGCCGCCTGCCTGTTTTTCTGGATGTATCTCAAGTGGAACGACTTCTAAAAGCGCCAAAACTCTATTGGGCCAAACAGCAGTCCAATTTGCAAGGCGAGACAGATGGTCGCCGCGAATGCGAATTTCTCGCCGCGCGGGACACCGCCATTTTGGAGATCATCTACAGCGCAGGTCTGCGAATCAGCGAGGCCGCTAATCTCAAATATGAAGATATCGATTTCATTTCCAATAACTTCCGTGTTCGCGGAAAAGGTGGAAAGGATCGCCTCTGCATCATGGGAAGTTACGCGGAAAAAGCTCTGCGGGAATATCTTGAGATTCGTGAAAAGCTCGGTATGAAAGGACGACGCGAACGCGGCCCGCTCTTTCTGAACCAACACGGCCAACAGCTGACGACGCGATCCATCGAACGCTGGTTCAAATCCTATCTCTTGGAGGCAGGCCTGCCCATCGACTGCACACCCCATAAATTACGCCATTCCTTTGCAACGCATATGCTTGCGAATGGAGCCGATCTCCGCATGGTGCAGGAAATGCTCGGTCATGCCAGCCTCAGCACAACGCAGATCTACACGCATGTCGATATCGGTCGTCTGATGGAAGTCTATGAAAAAGCCCACCCAAAGGCGTAACCGCTTGCGCGGACGGAATCATGATACTGGATTGTCTGGATTGTCTGGACTAACTGGATTGCTGAAATCGCACATCTCCAGAATTTCCAGTATCTCCAGAACTTCCAGTATATCAACCTCATATGTAACGCAATCCGTGTGATCTGTGGTTCCATTAACAAATACTGTTGAGCTCCATGCTTGAAAATTGATGGATTTATATTAAATTGTAGATTTGATTTGGCTTCGGCCACTCTCCCTAGAATCCTTTTCAATCTTTTAACCAATAATTAAAAAGACATGGACATCTTCACACCCGGCGGCCCCCTGCTGATCTTCCTGGCGGCAATGTTCACCAGCAACATCCTGCTGTCCAAATTCTTAGGCATGTGCTCCTTCATTGCGATCTCTCGCAACATGAAGACAGCGTTCGGCATGGGAGTGGCCGTCACCTTCGTGACGTTCTGCACGGCCATGCTCAACTACGCCGTCTATAAAGGCGTGCTCGTCAAAGGCTCCAAGTTCTTCGCAGACGCGGACTTGACGCATCTGAACTTCTTGATTTTCATTCTCGTCATCGCAGGCTTCGTGCAACTTCTGGAAATCGTCATGGAGCGCTTCACGCCGGCCCTCTACTTCAGCCTCGGCATCTTCCTGCCGTTGATTACCGTCAACTGCGCCATCCTCGGCGTCAGCCTTTTCATGATCGATCCGACGCTTAATTTCAATTTCGTCAAGACGAGCGTCTATGCTCTTGGCTCCGGCCTCGGCTACTGCCTCGCCATCTGCCTGATGGCCGGCATCCGTAACAAACTGAAGGAAGCGGACATACCGGAACCGCTGCAGGGCCTCGGCTCGACGGTTATCGTGACAGGCCTCATGGCCTTGGCGTTCATGGGATTCACGGGAATGGTGGAGCTTGGCTGATATGATATACTTGGAAGCAATCATCACACTGTCCGCCATCGGCGTCGGTCTCACCATCCTGCTCCTCATCGCGAACAAACTGTTCGGCAACTACGGCACATGCAAAGTCAAAGTCAATGACCGCGAGCCGTTCGAAGTGGAAGGCGGCGGCAAGCTGCTGGACGCCCTCTACGACCAGAAGATTTTCATTCCGTCAGCATGCGGCGGCCAAGGCTCCTGCGGCTTCTGCAAGACCTGCGTCATCAAAGGCGGCGGCCCGCTTCTCCCCACGGAAGAGCCATACCTTACGGAAGAAGAGCAGAAGAACGGCACACGCCTCGCCTGCCAAGTCAAAATCCGCAACGACATCGAGATCCAGGTCAAAGCCGAATATCTGAACGTCAAGCAGTTCAAAGCGACCGTCGGCCCGTGCAAGATGATGACGACCGACATCCGCGAAATCCATCTGAAGCTGACGGGCGGCGAAACGATCGATTTCCGCCCTGGCCAGTATGTGCAGGTTCTCGTTCCGAACAAGAAAGAAACGGTTTTCCGCGCCTATTCCATCGCGTCCGTTCCATCGACGAAAGACGAAGTCGAACTACTGGTCCGTTTGATACCCAACGGTCTCGGCTCCACGTATTTGCATAGCGTCAAGGAAGGCGACGAAGTTACCTTCACCGGTCCGTACGGCGATTTCGTTCTCGACGAATCGGCGGACAGCGAACTCGTCTGCGTGGGCGGCGGCGTCGGCATGGCGCCGATGCGCTCCTTGCTGCGTCATGTGGCCGCCACGAATCCGCAGAAGCCCTGCTGGCTGTTCTTCGGCGCGCGCACGACGGATCAGTTGCTCTACGAAGCGGACTTCAAGGCCATGGCCGAGAAGCTCCCCAATATCAAAATCTGCTACGCCCTTTCCGAACCGGAGAAATGCCCCGATTGGAAAGGCGCTACGGGATTCATTCACGAAAGCGTCGCCCGCGAACTTGCGGAGAACGCCTCCGCCAACCGCCAGGCTTTCCTGTGTGGTCCGCCCAAGATGCTTGAAGCCGCTCGCAAGACCTTGCAGCAGAAAGGCTTCAAGAATGAAAACATCTTCGCCGACGAGTTCTAACATCCGATAAGGAATCAATATGCATCAACTTCAACTATTCATCGGTAATTGGCAATCGGATGAAAAAGCCGCCGCGCAGGCCCGCTATTTGACGGCCCTGCTGCTCTGCACCCTGCTGCTGATCGGCTTCAGCGCAGGCGTCTTCGGCTGGCGTCCGCTCGTTCTCGCATTGATCGCGGGCGTCGCGGGCTCGGCCGTCGAACTCGTCTTCTCCTGCGTCCGCAAGAAGCCTGTGACAGGTGGCGCGTTTGTCTATGGTCTTGCGCTTTCGCTACTTGTGCCGCCCACCATGCCGTGGTGGATCATCCTGTTGGCGGCCATCGCGGGAACGGTCTTCTCGAAGGAAGTTTTCGGCGGCGCGAAAAACGCCATCTTCAATCCCGCGCTCATCGGAGCGGCCATGATTCTTTTCAGCTATCCCGCCTCCACGGCCGGAGCCTCCATGGGCAATCTGAACGCCATTGAAGGCGGCGTCGCATGGGAGAACGGCATCTGGATGCTGCTCGGCTGTCTCGCCATTCAGATTCTCGCCGCGCCGTCCAGCCTGTTCATCTACGTGCCGATGGTCATCTTCCCATGGCTTCTCACAACGTATGTCATTCCGGACCAAAAGCTTCCGCTGGAAGGCAATCTCCAGTTGATCTTCTCCGAAGACTGCTTCCTGCTGGCAGGCGTTCTGCTGGCCGTCGATCCAGGCAACACGCCGCGCCGTTGGCCGGGCAAAATCATCTACGGTATCATCGTCGGCATCCTTTCCATTCTCATGCGATGCTTCGCCAAATATCCATTTACCATGGTGTTCGCCATCCTGATTGCCGATTGCGTCGCGCCGTCGCTTGATATGCTCTTCGCCCCCAAGGCGAAGGAGGAGGCCGCCAAATGAAAAACTCCGCCATTTATTCCATTATTTATATTTTCGTCCTCTGCGCCATCGCCGCCGCGTTGCTGACGTTCCCGCCACTGATGTGGGCCGAACGCATGGCCGCCAATGAAAAATTCAACCGCATCCGCGCCATCATGGATGCCTCCAGCCTGCTCGTCGCATCCGATTCGCAGGAAGTCGTGACGGAGAAATTCGGCAAGATGGTCAACGAGAAGAAGGTCGGCGAACTGGAGATGCTCGAAGCCCGCGATGAAAAAGGCGATCTCGTCGCCCTGCTGTTTGAAATTGAAGGCCACGGCCATGAAGGTCCGTTCAAAGGCATTTTGGCCGTCACGCCGGACAAACAGCGCATCAAGGCGTTGCGCGTCTATGACCATCAGGAAACGCCTGGCCTCGGCGGCATGATGTCCGATCCGAAATGGGCCGCGCAATTCAACAACCTGCCGATGATCGTTGACGGACAGCCCGGTATCGTCATCGATTCATCCGTCGATGCTCCGAACGCCGTTGACGCCATCACAGGCGCTTCCACGACGACGCACTCCCTCGAACAGGCCATCAACGCGCAGATCCACTCCCTGCTGGCCGGCGGTATCAAATTGGTTCCGCTGGATCTCGGCCTCACGCCTGACGCCGTCACGCGCGCCACGCCTGGTTATCCGAAAGGCTTCACGAAGCCGCCAAACTTCCGCGAAATCGAAAAACGTGCCGACTTCATGGTTCCCGCCGATCTGGTCAATCTTGCCCTCAACAAGCCTGTCACCTCCAATCTTGGCGACGACGAACCCATGCGCGGCACGGTCTCGCAGGTGACCGACGGCAATAAGAAGAGTAACGAAGAAGACTACGTCGAAATGTTCCCCGGCGAACCGCAGTGGGTTCAGATTGATCTTGGCGACGTGCATGAAATCTACTGCGTCGTTGTTTGGCATTACTACAAGAATGCCGTCGTTTATCGCGACGTCATCGTCCAGATCGCCGACGACGCGGAGATGAAGGAAAACTGCCGTACGATCTTCAACAACGACTACGACAACAGCGCAGGCCTCGGCGAAGGAAAGGATCCGACGTATCAGGCCGGTTGGTGGGGCGAACTCATCGACGCACAGAAAGCCGACGGCCAGCATGAAGGCTCGAAGGCCCGCTACGTCCGTGTTTACACGAACGGCGGCGAAGCCGAAGAAGACACGCGATTCGTCGAAATCGCCGTTTACGGCCGATAATCTTTGGCGTTTTACAACGCCAAAGGCTTATGGCTTATGGCTTAATGATTGCTATGCGTCTTGTGTTGTATTTGCTTTAAGCTTTCAGCTTTCAGCTTTAAGCTTTGCAATGCGGAAGCTGCGGCTTCCCCCCACTTCCTCCACGTCTGCTGGTGGGCGTATTCTTTTCCAGCTAAAGACATTTCCTGAAGCGTCTGTGGCGATTGCCACAGACGCTTTATTGTTTCCGCCAAACTCTGCGCATTTCCTACGGCAAATTCCTGTCCGCAACCGCCCGCCGCTTCCTTCAACGCGGGATAGTCGCTGTGGAGAACCGGTGTTCCGGCCGCCATCGCTTCCAAGATCGGCATGCCGAAGCCTTCGCAAATCGACGGCATGACAAACAGTTTGGCATGCTGATAAAGTGCTGGCAACACGTCATCTGAAACATAGTCCAACCATTTGACGCGCCCTGCTCCATTCCAATGCCGCAACCGTTCCACGACTTTTTCGCACTTCCACGCGGCGCGGCCTGCAACGACCAAATCCGCCCGCAAGTCATTGGCGCAGGCATCGTAAGCGTCCAACAATGTCCTTAAATCCTTTTTCGGCTCGATGTTGCTGACAAATAAGATGTAAGGACGATCAAGACCAAGATCGGCCGATAACTCAGCTGACGCGGAAAACCGCTGAAAATCCACGCCCAACGGAATGACATCAATCCGTTTCATGGGAATCTGCAACACGGCATGAACGCGTTCGGCCACATGCCGCGTCGAGACAATGATTCGCGCCGCCCGCCGCGCGGACGGCGGCAATAGCATCCGCATATGCCAGCGGTTCAACGTTGAACAAAGCTCCGGATGCTCCAACGCAATGATGTCGTGGACGTTCAGTACATATGGGCATGGACAGCGCAACGGCGCCGTATAGGCGAACGCATGGAATACATCCGCCTGAAGCGTTCTCAGCAGTTTAGGCAACATGGTCTGTTGCCAAAGGATTCTCTTCCAGACACTTCCTGTCGCGGCATGGACTTCTATGGAATCCGCTCCAGTTTGCTTTGCCACGGGCGAGCCTTCCAACGACAACACCGTGCAACGGACATTTTTCAACGCACGCAATTCCGCCGCAATCTCATGCTGGACGGAGTTCTGCACGCCTGTATAAGGCGGCTTCACAACCGTCCCGTCCATGACCACATGGAACTTGTCTGACCTGCTCTTATTCACCTTATTATCCCTTGAATCCTTCTTACTCATTTTACTGGAAAAATCACTAAAAATCAATATATTCTATGTTTGCCGTAAAACAAAATATCACAGACTTAACAAAACCTCACCCATGAAAAAACAAGCCTTTTTCGCCATCGTCATCTTCATCGCCATCATCGCCGCCGCCGTTTTCGCCGTCAAGACCGGCCCGAAACCAATGCGCAAACCGCCGCAGGAATCCGTCCAGAAAGTAACCGCCATCAAAGCCGTCCAGATTCCGTTCAGCCCTGTCATCCATGGCTTTGGCGAAGCGATGCCAGACAAGACATGGTCCGCCATCACGCAGATTTCCGGCAAGATCATCGAGATCAATCCCAATCTCCAAAACGGCAAGTTCCTCCACAAAGGCGATTTGATCGCGAAAATCGACGAATCGGAATACCGCCTCGCCATCGACAAGGCGAAGGCCGATACCGCCAAAATACAGGCCGATCTCGAACAGCTCAACGTCAAAAAGCAGAATCTCGCCTCCCAGAAGGCCATTCTCGATAAAATGTTGACGCTCAACAAGAAGAATCTCGAACGTAACCGGATTCTCAATCAAAGCAAGAATATTTCGGACCAGGAGTTGGAGCAGGAGGAGCTGAACGTCCTCCAGCAGGAAAACACGATCACGTCCCTTCAGTCGGAAATCAATCTCATTCCCGCCCAAATTACCGCCTATCAGGCCCAAGCCGCTTCGGCGGACGCCGCGTTGAAACAGGCGGAGCTAAATGCCTCCTACGCCGTCATCACGGCGCCGTTTGACGGACGCGTTTCAGACGTCAACGCGGAGCTCCAGCAGTTCGCCTCCACGGGAACTGTCCTCTGCAAATTGGATTCCATCGCCAAGGCGGAAATCGAAACGAGCATCGCCCCCGATCTCCTCGCCATCCTTCCTCCCAAAAAACAGGAGAAACCGACGGAGCAGTCCCGCACGGCTTTCCGCGACCGCCAGACGTTCACCGTCGAAACCGCCTCGCAGGAAGGCTTCCGCTGGCCCGCGTATTTCCTGCGTTTCAGCGAAAAAGTCGATCCAAACACACGCATGGTCGGTCTGGTCATCGGTGTTGACAAGCCATACGGCACAAGCGACGGCACGCCGCATCTGCCGCTCAGCAAAGGCCTGTTCTGCAAAGTCTCCATCAAAGGTTCGGAGCGTTCTGAAATCGTCCTGCCGCGCTACGCCATCCATGAAAATTCCGTCTATATCGTTGAAGACGGGAAACTAATCATCCGCCCCGTCGTCGTGAAATATAATCTCGGAGCACATTCCATCATTGAGAAGGGCGTCAACGAAAACGACATCGTCGTCACGTCGGACATCGTTCCCGTCATCGCCGGCATGAAGCTTGACGCGGAGATCGACGCAGACTATGCCGCCAAAACGCAACAGGTTCTCACCAAATAACATAGGGCGGCACAACCATGATTGAATATTTCTCCAAACATCCGACGGCCGCCAATTTGATGATGGCGGCGTTTCTCGTCATGGGCCTCCTGACGGTCAACCAGCTGAAACGCGAGGCCATGCCGGAATTCTCCCCCAAAACGCTGCAGATCACTGGCGCCTACACAGGCGCCACGGCGGAGGAAATCGAAGAGGCCATCGCCCTGCCCATCGAAGAAGCCCTTTCGCAGGTCTCCAACATCAAAAGCATCTCGACGAACGCCATGGAAGGCGCCGTCAATATCCGCGTCGAAATGGCGGACGGCGGCGTCTGGCAGGATTTCTACAACGACATCAAGACGAAGGTCGAATCCATCACGACCTTCCCGAGCGAGTTCGAAAAGCTTAATATCCAGCAGTTTAACTTCACGGATCAAGTCGTTTCCATCATCGTTTACGGCGACTGCGAAATGAAAAGCCTGAAGGACTACTGCGAGAAGCTGAAGCGCAAATTCGAACTGGCCTCCACGGGAGCGCTCGTTACAATTTCAGGCTTCGGTTCACTGGAAGTCCGTATCGAACTCCATCCGGACATCATCGAAGCCCACGGCCTGTCCGTCGCGAAAATCGCCTCCATCTTACGCACTCAGAATCAAGACCTTCCGTCTGGTACGCTTGAAACATCCATGAAAAACATCAAGCTGCGCTTCAACGACCGCCGCAAGACGGCGGAGGATTTCGGCGACATCATCGTCATCTCCTCCGAATCCGGATCCGAACTGCGGCTGAAGGACATTGCGACCATCACGGAGCGTTTCGATTCGGAAGACGCCAAATCCGTCTTCAACGGCAACGCGTCCGCCGTCGTATCCGTCGCAAAGGCGAAAACCGCCGATTCCCTTACCATTTATGATAAAGTGATGGCGATTCTCGAAGAGGAGAAAGCCTCCGCTCCGGACGGTCTCCAATTCGCCATTTCGCGGGACATGGCCGCCGAAATCCGTTCGCGCATTAAGATGGTGGCCGCCAACGCCTTGGAAGGCGTCATTCTCGTGTTCGCCGCGCTGTGGCTATTCCTTAATTTAAAGCTCTCCTTCTGGGTGACGATGGGCCTGCCGACGTCCTTCCTCGGCGCCCTCTTCGTCATGCACTGCATGGGCATCTCCCTGAACATGATCTCCACGTTCGCCCTGCTCATCGCCATCGGCTTGCTCATGGATGACGCAATCGTCATTTCCGACAACATCGCCGTCCATCTGCAACGCGGCAAGTCGCCCTTCCAGGCAGCAGTCGATGGCACGAAGGAAGTGGCCTCCGGCGTCATTTCCAGTTTCGCCACAACGATTTGCGTCTTTGCGCCATTGATGTTCCTCAAAGGCAACATCGGCAAGATTCTCATCCAGATTCCGACCGTGCTCATCATCGTTTTGAGCATCAGTCTCATCGAGGCCTTCTTCATCCTGCCGAACCATCTCGCCCATGCATTCCATAAAGGCTATCCGGAACCGAACCGTTTCCGCAAACGCATCGACGCCGCCATTGATTTCTTCCGCAACCGCGTCGTCGCGACCATCACGGGAGCCGCCGTGCGGAAACGCTATATCGTTCTCGCCCTGACACTTGGCATTTTCATTTTCTCCATTTCGATGTTCCCTGCGGGCTATCTGAAGTTCAGGGCGTTCCCGCAGGCCGATGGCGACACGGTCGTCTGCCGTGTGCAACTGCCTCCTGGAACGCCGCTTGCGGAATCCGAACGCATCGCCGGCATCATCATGAAGGCGGCGGAATCCGTCAACGAAAAGCTCAACCAATACCAGCCGGAAGGCTTGGATCTGGTGAAATCCATCTCCGTCAACTATTCGAACAATTCAGACGTCCACGATTCCGGCCCACATCTTTTCACGGTCTATCTCGACCTGCTGGCCGGCGACAAACGTAAATCGACCATCGCGGACGTCATCAATGTCTGGCGTGAAGCGACGCCCGAAATCTATGGCGTAACGGCGATTAAGTTCACCGACATGTCCGCCGGACCAGGCGGCAAGGCCATCGAAATCCGCCTGCAAGGCGAAAATCTCGACGATTTGAAGAGCGCAGCCGCCGAACTGCGCGAAAAGATCGCCTCCTACCAAGGCGCCATGGATATTTCCGACGATCTGACGCCCGGCAAGCCCGAAATCGTCATGAGCCTGAAGGAAGGCGCCCACAAGCTTGGCCTGACCGCCACGGACGTTGCCTCACAGCTCCGCGCGGCCTACCAGGGCGACAAGGCGGACGAAATCCAGATTGGCCATGATTCCGTCAAATTCAATGTGAAACTCACATCGGACTACATGTTGAACCAGGACTTTTTCGACAATTTCAAACTCGTCGCGTCCAACGGCACCGTCCTGCCGCTGACGGCGGTCGTCGATATCGAATCGAAGCGCGGCCTGTCCGCCATCAACCGCTACGACCGCGAACGGACGGTCACCGTTTCGGCTGATGTCAACAACACGCTCGCCAACGCGCAGGAAATCACGCAGGATCTCATGCGGGAGTTCCTGCCGTCCCTGCGCAATAAATACAAAGGATTGACGACTGGATTCGGCGGCCAGCGCCGTGCATCCGCCGAGACGGGCTCTTCCATGGCGAAGGCGTTCCTCATCGGTGTGTTGGGCGTCTATATCATTCTGTCCCTGCAGTTTAAGAGCTGGTTCATTCCAATTGTCGTCATGTTCGCCATCCCGCTGTCGATGATCGGCGTCATCTGGGGCCATCTGGTCGTCGGCATGGATTTCAACATGCAGAGTCTTATCGGTGTCATCTCGCTGGCAGGCATCGTCGTCAACGATTCCATTCTCATGATGGAATTCATCCGCATGCGTGAAGAACAAGGCGGCGACGCCTTCGAAGCGGCCCCGCTGGCCGCCGCCGACCGTTTCCGCTCCATCATGCTGACGAGCGTGACGACCATTGCAGGCCTCCTGCCGCTGTTGGCGGAAAAGAGCCTCCAAGCCCAGATGCTGATTCCACTCGCGCTCTCATTGGTCTGCGGTCTCGCCACCTCTACCCTCCTCGTCCTCTTCGTGATTCCGTCTCTGTATGGGATTATCGTAGATTTCAGGAAGAAATAAATGCCGCCGAAGGCAGCACTTATGCCTCTAAAGAATTGGTGTTCTGGATATTCTGGATATTCTGGAGGCTCTGGAATGGAGCTTATCCAGTAAATCCCCAAAATCCAGAATATCCAGAAAAAAAATCAGCATTCAGCATTCAGCATTCAGCATTTATGAAACATCCGTTTCTCATCTTGCTTATCATCATCCAAGTGATTGTGATTTTCTATATGAATCAGACTCATAACGCGTGGATGAAAGCCCGCATGACACGCAACCAGAAACTGATCGAAGACATCCGCCAATTAATCGACGACGGCCATGGCCGCGAAATCGGCAAGATCTGGTCGGATTCCCTTAAACAGAACACTTTCTGGTTCAATTACTACTCGGAAGGTATTGCGCAATTACGCGAAAAGAAGACGGAACTCACGGCTGAAGAACCGTTGGAAGCACCTAAAATGGAGGAAGTTCCAAAAGTGGAAGAAGGAGGGAACCCACAATGAGTACAGGCTTCGCATTAGAAAAACTCTTTTTTCTGGCTGTCATCTTTGTCGTGGCGGTCGCGCCATTCATCGCCATCTGGCGATTTCCCGCCACGTTGCTGACGAAGAGTCTGGCGACGGTTGTCGCCCTGCTCTTTTTCACGATGGCGTTGATGTTCATTCTGCAGAGCGTCACAAAGAGTTACGCTGACGCCTTCTTCTTCCCAAGCCTGCATGAGATAGGCACGAAACTGTCGGATGAAAACATCGATCCGAAAGACGTCTCCGCCGTCATCCGCAAATGGCAATCCAGTGGCGAAGGCTACCACGCTTTAAGAAACGCCTTGCAGGATCTGCAACCGCCAGAACCAGCCGAACTGCAACCAGCCGCCACCGAACCGCCGCCCGTGCAGGCAGATTCTCCCGCTGAACAACCAGAATCGACTCCTGCAGAGCCACCCGTCAGTAAATAGTCTAGAAGCTCTAGTCAACAGTTAACCAGCCTGTTATCAAGGAAATCCACCATGAGTTCACAGTCACAGACATCAGCATTTAAAACAATCAAGGCCCGTTTGGGGAGCATCGTAACATCGCAGTCTTACCTGCATTACGTCCTAATTCTCCATGCGATTATCTTTTTTCTCATCTACCCGTTCTTTGAAATTGAGAGAATGTTGCCTCTATACAACCAATGGAAATATGTCAACCCCATCATCAAGAAAATGCAGAAGGCAATCGAAAATGGCCATGGACAGGAAGTCGCCTTCGCCCTGCTGGAATACCCGCATTATCCATCTGACTATGAAAGATCCCACTGCAAGCTAGAGGATCTTCTGGAAGACATTTCCAAGGGCCGTGTTTCTGACGACTGGGTGAAGTCCAACCAAAGGGCATACAAGCTCGAACCATCCGCCACAAAACCATAAAAACATGCATGATTGCATATTGAATACGATATATTAAGAAGTGTGTCATAATTATATTGGAGAGGGAAAATATGATTTGGGTGATTCTTTCTTTCTTGATGCTTGTCCTGATGATTGCCATTCTTTTCTCACTGCGTTTTGCGCATGGCACTTTGGGCGTGAAGATCTTCGTCGCGATCTTCACGGTAATCAATTTTATGAACTTAGGCGATACATTTATAAGCCACCTGGATGAATTAAATTTCGAATATGATCAGAAGACCACTTTCAGGCAAATTGGCCAATATCTTCTCAAATACGAACATCCGGAGGACGTCGCCGTCATCCTCGATGACTGGTACGGCATGGAGGATTATCTCATCACTTGCGAAGGCAATATCGACGTCGATTTTTCTAAATTGATAGAGCTGATCAAGTATTATCACGACAACCCCAATTCACGTCCTGTGAAGGGAGAGGTATACTCAAGGGCGTCAGACGAATAGGCCATTGACAGACATCTCCGGCCTGTTCATTGACATCGCCGAACGGTTGGCGGTCGCCCCGTTTGTCATCATCTGGCGTTGCCCAGCCGCGCTTTTGACCAAAAGCCTGGCGACGGTTGTCGCCATGCTCTTTTTTACGATGATCTTGATGAGCTTAGGCCATACTGCCGCAAAAGGATACGCGAATTTCACCTTTAGCCCCTGCTTGGATATGTTGGGCAAGACACTATCGGATGAAAAAGTCGATCCAGCTGTCTCCGCCGTCATCCGCAAATGGCAATCCAGTGGCGAAAGCTACCATGCTTTAAGAAACGCCTTGCAGGATATACAACCGCCAGAACCAACCGAACAACCAGCCGAACCACAACCAGCAGCCACCGAACCACAACCAGAAGCCTCTGAACCACCGCCAGAACCCCCACCAGCAGAAAAATAGTTTTTCTAGCCTTCTAGCCTCCTAGCCTTCTAGAAAAACTATCTTCTTTTCAGCAAGAAAAGATATTCCTTCACATGAATATCACGTTCACTGAGATTGCGGCAGCCGCGGAACGTATTGTAGTCCGTTGACATCGTTGTCAATTCACCAAGCTTCGACAGATGCTCCACGAAATCGTCGTATTTCACAAAACCGTCTGAATTGTACGAAATCAAAATATATTTTGCCCGCACATTATCCACAAGCGTGAACAGCGTCTCCTGCGCCTTGTGCCGTTGGTTGTAGGCCGAACGGTTCCAATCCAACGGAATGCCCGCCACACGTGAAACTTTTTCAGGCCGTTTGTAATCCGCTAACAAGTTGAGCATAAAGTAGTTGGAACCATATGGGTGCTGATTGTACGGCGGATCCAAATAGGCGAAATCCACATCTTCCGGCATTTCTTGCGCAGCCGTTAAAGCTTCTTTCTGATACACTTGAAAATCGCATTCGAATTTGGAAAACACAGGCAGCATGAGATAGATGTCGCCTTTGATTCTCGACAATGCATTTTCCGCGTGACCGCCAAACTGCCCATTACCTTCCTTGTTCTTGTAGAAGCCTTTAAACACGCCAGCCGTGTTCGCGTGGACGCTTGCGCCATACATCAACGGCGCCAAAAAGAACTTCCGTGTTTCTTCTGGTAGCTTCGCAAGTTCTTGGGCGGCAGTGTCTAGAAACTTCGCATTCCGCCGCGTGAAGAAGACACGTTCGCCAATTTGGATGTTGTCATCGTCCAACGGCGAATACAAATCGGTGATGACGCCACCTTGCAGATTCGCCAGAATGCGATCCTCCAATTCAAACAGCATGTTTCGCAAAACATCCATATCGACGTCACTACGGTTCGTCAGATAACAGTTGTTGACCCAACGGCTGTATGCTTCCAAGTCGTTGGCGTACAACCGACTGGAAAAACGCTTGAAATAGCGTGCGACGATCCCGGAGCCCGAAAATACATCGAACATCGACAGTTTTTCGTGCCCTGTCGCCGACTGCACAAGCTGCACGGCATCGCCGATGAACGTCAGCAAGGCGCGTTTGTTGCCGAGATACGTCAGAATCTGCTCTGTCATATATGACGGAGATTCATCGTACGCCACATCGGCAATGGATTGGTTGACAGGTTCGACAGACATTTTTTCAGTTGCTTCGTACGAAGCAACGCTTATGGCTTATGGCTTATGGCCTATGGATTATGGATTTGCTTTTAGCTTTAAGCTTTTGGCTTTTAGCTATCCTAATGGCTTGCCACGATAGCAGAAAGGCATTAGATTAACATATATCATTATTTCCGTTTTTGTACTCAAAACACTGTAAAAGAACACCGTTTTCCAGAAAAACCTCCATGAAAACCTCCTGCTCCCTTGCTCTTGTTTCCACATTGCTCCTTTCTGTCAGCATGGATGCACAGACACCCCTGCATCATCAAGCCGATCTCAAAGTTCTATTCATCGGCAACAGCCATACATACGTAAACGACATGCCGAAACTATTCGCTGATGAGGCCTTGAAAGACAATGTTCGCTGCGACGTTGTGATGCTGACGCTTGGCGGATGGCATCTCGCCCAACACGTGAAAGAGCCGCAGATTCGTTTCAACATTCAGAACGGCCATTACAACTACGTCGTGTTGCAGGAATACACGCATCCGTTCGGCCCCGAACAATCGATGCACGAAGCCGTTGCAAAACTCGGCGAATGGATCAAGGCGGCTGGCTCCACGCCTGTCATGTACATGACATGGGCGAAAAAAGGCCATCCCGAACAACAGGGGGAACTGACGAACGCCTACACGTCCTGCGCGAAGGAGATCAACGCCTTGCTCGCTCCTGTCGGCGTCGAATGGTGGAAACTTCTCGCCGAAAATCCATCTCTCGAACTCTACCGTTCCGACGGCGAACACGCCTCTCTAAGGTTCCACCCTCGCCGCCACCATCATCTGGAAGACGATCAAACAAGACTACTTGGCAAAAAAGAAATAATAAAAAGGGACTTCCGAAACAATCGTCTCAGAAGTCCCAGAAAATTTAGCGGCCTAGCAGCCTAGAAAAAACTAACCACTAACCACTAATCACTTAGAAATTATCCGCCTCAATTTCAAAATACGCTTTCGGATGCTTGCAGACCGGGCATTCCTCCGGAGCTTTCTTGCCGACATACACATGGCCGCAGTTGCGGCATTCCCAACGGTTCTTGCCGACCTTCACCCAGACTTCGCCCTTCTCAATGTTCGCGGCGAGTTTGCGATAGCGCTCTTCATGGCGTTTCTCAATGGCGGCGACGCCTTCAAAACGCTTGGCCAATTCTTCAAAGCCTTCTTCACGAGCGACTTTCGCGAATTCTTTGTACATTTCCGTCCACTCTTCGTGTTCGCCGGCGGCGGCCGCGAGCAGATTTTCCAACGTGCTGCCGATACCTTTCAATTCCTTGAACCACAGTTTGGCATGTTCCTTTTCGTTGTTGGCGGTCATTTCGAAAATCGCCGCGATCTGTTCATAGCCTTCCTTGCGGGCGGCGCTGGCGAAATACGTGTATTTGTTGCGGGCCTGCGATTCGCCTGCGAAAGCGGTCAGCAAATTCTTTTCCGTCTTGCTTCCTTTCAGTTCCATCGTCGTTCTCCTTTTATAGGTATGACTTGTTTATCGTCCATCAACACCGCGATGGACCGTTTCCTTCAATATAGCCGCCTCACGCCACGAAACAAGTGTTTAAGAGAGCGTTTTTGTCATTTAATAATAAAAGCAAATGCCGCGTATGGTTTTAGGCGAATGTTCATCTTCAAGACGTTACCGTCAACTGTCGATTCCAGCGGCGCAATCTCGCCTGTCAGCGGATTGGCGATCTCCGCGCTCTTTCCTCCATTGACGCAAAGTTCTCCATCGTAGGTCTTTCCGCCCATGTTCGTCAAAAAGACGATTCGTGAGCCATCCTCCAAAACGCGCACATGGGAGAGCATGCTGGCGGAAATCACTTCGCCGTCGATGATGGAACCGGAACCTTCCGCTCCCGTCAACACGCAGTCGAGACGATGCGGACGGATTGTCACAGGCCGCGGCATCGCCGTCAATTTGGACATGCCTGGCAGCGTCCAACCGGATGTCAACGGCACGATATTCAGCTTCTGTCCACCGATGAATGGCGCGAATTTCGATGCAAAATCCTCCGCCGCACCGCTTTCGCGGGCGAGTTTCGGCAAATCGCCGACCACTACCACGCCGATGCCGTTTTCCAGCATTTTCACGAGTTTCTCCACTGTGCTTCTGCACAAAATGTGCGCGGCGGGCAGCACGACGCATTCATAGCACCGCGCCTTGTAGCAGAGCTGGCCGTCCGCCAGTTCCGCGTCCCGCAGCAAATCTTCATCGACGTAATCGAAATCGATCTGGCGGTGCAACAATTCCCACGACACCTTCGCAAACGTGTCGTTGACGCGCATCGTCGCCTCCGAATGATCGACGGCGCGTTCCGCCACCGATGGCGTATAGGTCGCCCACATCGCCGCCTCCGGATACAGGACGGCGACGCGTGAATCGCGCCGCCCCTGTCGCAGCAGTCCCCCCAGACGCGCCGTGTAGGTATTCAGCGGCGGAATGTCCTTTTCATCGAAATTCTCCCAACCATAATAACTTGTGAAGTTGTTGATGCCCATGGCGAAATGCCAGTTGACGGATGCGCGGACCCATTCGATGCCAATCTGGCGGTTCGCCATCCGCGATGAATGGTCGGAGAATTCCGTGAACGTCTCCTGTTCGCCGGAAATATCCGCGAACGACGCCAAGAACCGCGCAATCGGAATGCTGCCGGCATACATCAGCTGCGATGGCTCGCTGGCCAGCTGGTCGATGCCCGGCCAATCCATGCGTTTTCCGCACTTGTACATACTGCCATAATTATAGACATGGGCCTGCAGCCGCTCTTCCTCAAGAAAATGGCCCGACGATTTCATGCCGTGCGCATGGCACCATTCCTGTATCGTTCCAAAGTAGTTCGCCGCCACGGAATCACCGATGAACTCCCAGAAGTCGCAGCGCCGTTTCAGCATCTGCGGGCCGCGTTTCGTCACAACCGCAACCACCGCCAATTCAATTGGATAGCCATATTTTGCGGCAAATTGCGCAGGATAGTCGCGATGCCACGGGACGATTGGATAGACGGCCGTGCGGATGTTCCATGAAATCAGCGACGGTTCATCCGTGAAAAACGCCAACACGCCTTTTCCGAATTCGTCCTGTAGCTTTTCGGCATATTTTTCATGCGTCACGCTGATGAAAGCCTCCGTCGCCGCCTTGTCGGAAAGACTGATGTAATTGCGTGGCTCCGAATAACTTTCCGCCGCATGCGTGCCGTCGAACAACCGCCGCGAACTCATCATGAAGAGATGATATTCGCCTTTCGGAATATGCATTTTCAGTGTGCCATGTTCGTTCTGGGTGTCCGTCACGTCAATCGCCTCGCCGCCGTCCAGCGGAAGCAACATCGCCTTATATAGCTTGTCTCCAGGCACATCCGCACGATATGCACATGGTCCGGAAAGCATCCGCCAATATTCATAGCAATACAATCCCTGCGCGATAAAATCCGGATTCATGTCCGTCACCGCGCCGCCGGCCGTTCCAGACGGATAGCCTTTTTCATCATAGATCCAGACATGCATGCCTCGTTTGAGAAATTCGCGGAAACCATCCGCCGTGCGTTGCCATTCCGCTTCGTCATCAGGATATCCTTCGCCGTACGGCACGTTGCCGACGATTCCCGCAAAGCCTTTCTTTTCAATATCCTCTGCGCGTGACGGATTCGCCGCTACGCCGCCATGGATGATCGGATAGATCGCATAACGGCGGTTTGGATTTTGAAAGGCTTTCTTCAGCTCAGTTTCTTTCTGCATATCCATATCGTTACCTCTCTTTTGTTTTACAGATTATAGAAAAATGTTAATTTTTTGTTCTCTACTATTGAATGAAATGCATTTGCGCATTTGCTTATTGTTATTTTTAGAATTAAATTATGAAAAAAAAAATAATCATTCATCCATGTTTTGCAAGCAAAACAGCCTCCAATCACGAAAGGGGTTGCAACATGATCAATCTGGATAAATGCAGGGAAATCCGCATCAAACGTGCCAACACGGACTGGTGGATCAACGAAAAGTCTATCGTCGCTGAAAACGGCAAGACCTACATCGCCTACATGACGGACATGGGCGAAATCCATGTCAAGCAGATAGATGCCAAATGCAGTCGCGCAGAGAGCCGCGATATCACCGTCTGCCGTCTCAACTGCTTCTATTCGGATGAACATAACTCGCCGTCCATTTGCGTGTTGCAAGACGGGCGGATCGTCGTCGCCTATACAGGGCATGCTTCCACCAACACGGTGAGATACCGGATTACCGAAAAGCCATACAATATTTTCACTTTCGGCCCGGAAATCGTCCTGAAATATGAAAAAAGCGTCACCTATACCCAGTTGTTCGAAAATATCTACAAACGCGAACTATGGCTGTTCACCCGCGTCGATGCCGTGACATGGGAATTCCGTTATTCAAAGGATTATATCCATTGGAGCGAACCGTGTTGCTTCCTCGCGTCGGACGCAGGTGGTCTTTTCTATATCGACATCCGCAAGCAATTGGTGCCCAGTCGTTATGGAATTCTCGAACGATGGTTTTTCGCACTCTATGGCCATCCGCGTATCTCCAAAGACCACACCATCCACGCAGGGTTCTTCGACGCGGAAGGATGGCTTGTCTCAATGGACGGGAAACGTCTCAATGTAAATCTATACGGAAACGCCAAGACAGAAGACGGCACGCCAATCTCCGGCAAGATCAATCTGGATGATCTCTCCGTCGTCTATAAATCGCCCGAAAAGACCACCGTCCGACTGTTGGAAGTCGCGCCGACCGTCCCCCTGCGCATCGGTTATGCGACGTTTATCATGGACAGACCTGAAACGATAAACTATTACATTGCAAGCTGGAAGGGAGATGCCTGGGTAATTTCCAAGCCAATCGCCCAAGGCGGTGAATTCCTTTCCAAGCAACCACAGATGGACGGCTCGCAAACGTATGTCGGCGGCATGGCATGTTACTATGGCGTCGGTGAAGACGGCTTCCATCCAAAGCATTATGGCATATGCGACACGAACCGCGTCTTCATCGCCCGGGCCGATGCGGACAACCGCCTGCTGGAAAGCTACATCACCCATGACAACGGCGCCACCTACATGCTGGAGCAAGTTGTCAAAGCCATTCCGCGCAAGGAACATAGGAAAATCTGGCGCCCTGTTGTGCCGATCTACGCGCAGGACAATCTGCAGGTCTATTGGCATGAAGGCACGTATTCCGCACATACAGGCGGCTGGCATTGCGATGCCGTTATGCTCGTGGAATATGATGATTAAAGATTAATGCTTTTCTAGCGGTTCTAGAAGTTCTAGCGGTTCTAGAAGCTCTAGAAGTTCTAGAAAAGTAAACTAGCCATTTTGCATGACCTTCAGTTTATGAAGCGTATAGAGCGCAATCGTTGAAGCGCAGATGATGGCCGCGAAATCCGCGATCGGAATGCACCACCAGATGTTGTGGATTCCCGTGAAATGCGACAAAATGATGAGCGCCGGCAGGAAGAACACAACCTGCCGCAGCAGGCTCAGGCAAATCGAAACCGTCGCCTTGCCTATGGCCTGAAAATAGTTGAACGTCAGGATGTCGATGGCGATAAGCGGAAACGTCGTCATGACGATGCGGATGCCGCGGCTGCCAGTCGCAACCAATGACGGTGTCTGGTTGAAGCATCGAACGAAATACGGCGCGAACGTGAAGAGGATGATCGTCGCGCAGCAGCAGATTCCAATGCCCGCAATCAGCGCCGTCTTGTAGGCCTGCCGCACACGCTGCCAATTTTTCGCCCCGAAGTTGTAGCCGACGATTGGCTGCATGCCCTGCGCAAGCCCGAACAGCGGCGTGATGAAAATGAAATTGACGGACAGCACGATGCTCCAGCAGGCGATGCCTTCGTTGGCCAGTTCAGTCGTCTCCGAATACGCGTTGAAGCAACGGTTTGCGGCGATGTTGATGGCGCTTGACGCGATTTGCACGCAGCACGGCGAAAGACCGATGGAGATGATGCGCCACAACAAGCGTGGATTCGGTTTGATGTTCTTCAGCCGCAGGCGGATAACGCCTTTGCCCGTAATGAAATGGTAGAGGACGAACGATGAACTGATCATCATGGAAAGAATCGTCGCGTAGGCCGCTCCCGCGATGCCGAGCTTGAAGACGAAGATGAAAATCGGATCGAGGATGATGTTGGAAATCGCGCCGATGAGAATGGTCGTCATGCATTTATTGGCGTTGCCTTCCGCCCGCAACTGCGCCGCGAAACTGAAGCTGAGATGCTGGAAGATGCTGCCCCACAAGATGATGCTCAAATAGGAATGCGCGTATGGGATGGTTCCCGCATTGCCGCCAAAGCCCAGCAGGATCTTGTCCAGAAAAACCAACGCCAGAAATTGGATCGTGATGACGGACATCAGGCAGAGGAACATCAATTGTCCGAGAGCCTTCTCCGCCTCTTCCTTTTTCTGCTGGCCGAGAAAGATCGAAATGACCGC
>JAFZIJ010000049.1 GCA_017554445.1 Victivallales bacterium | reverse complement strand
GGGGAAGCCCGTCGTCGCGACGAACTGGAGCGCGAACACGGAGTTCTGCCGAGAGGATACGGCATGGTGCGTTCCGTACCACATGGTGCCGGTTCTTCCACATGAATACATGGTCTCCACAAAGGAATGGGCGGAGGCTGATGTTGAGGCGGCGGCCGCGGCGCTTCGGGAGATCCGCAATCGCCCAGAGCTTGTCGCTGAACGTACCGCGAAAGGTAAGCTGTTCATGGAGGAGCACTTCTCCATAGAGAACTTCAAGAAGAGCGTCGAGGCATTTTTGGATGGAAAACTATGAATGATGCGACAGAGTTGCTTTCATGCTGGCAGCGACGGCGTTTGGATACCATTCACGCCAACCGTACAGATTACGGACATGGGCCCGATTCAGTTACCGTGTTGGCATATTACTGGGGAGCTGATGTCGAGAAGCCCGACACTTTCTTCTACCGAATCGAATCTGCATTTCGCGAAACCTGGCTGCATTGCGGAATGATGAAATCAGTCGTCGTTACGGATAGACCGACAACAGAATTACAGGCATTTGCACAGATGTTCCCCTGCGTGGAGATTCAGATTGAGCCCTCGCTGATACCGGGAAACCTCTACACCATGAGCGCGGATTGCGATGGGAAATTTGCCGATCGTTTCTCGACCGATTATCTCATGGTCATCCAAGACGACGGTTTTCCATTGCGATCCGGAATTGAGGAGTTCTTAGGCAAGTGGGATTTCATCGGGCCGCCTTATGTCCGGGACAAGTTCTTTCCGAGGTTGATTGCACGGATGTTCAACCTTTGGACGGCGAATGGCGGTTTCTCCATTCGATCCAAGCGAATGTGTGACATGGCCCAGAAGTATTGGCGGGAGATTTACCACACCTTCCCCGACTGCCATGCCGTGGGCGAGGATGCGTATTACACGGAGACGTTGCTGAGGCGTCATCGCGCATACCGGCGCACGATGAAAATGGCAGATTGCCGGTCTGCGATTCGTTTTGCCTACGATTGCGTGGTAGAACAACCGATTAAAGCCTTGCCGTTTGGATTCCACAGGGCGGAAACATTTGCCATCTTTGTGGACCGAGGCTGGATTCAGCAGGCCTGAAGCTTTTTGCGGGCGCGTCCGTTGATGCGATCCATGAGGCTCTTACCGGCATTGTACGTGTATTTGTTGACCAGCAAATGGTATAGGAACGAGTTCTGGATCAGGTGTAGCGGGTATAGGACGCAGCGCATGAGAAACGAGGCTTGGAGCCAGATGGCGTGGAAGTTTGCGGAGCCTTCCCGGCCGCGTAGATAAAGAAACGTCTGCCCGTAGAAACCGAACCGTCCGATTTGAGAGCCGTACACCAGTGCCTTGAAGGCGCGCTTTGACAGTTTCCTGTCCCAGAGCTCGCCCGTGAGGATGGCAAAACCCACCGCGAGGTACGTCGTTCGGCTCCTGGAGAACACCTCGCTTTTGATATCCCCCCGCGTAAGGGAAGCATCGTTTCCGTATAAACCAGGAAGAACAATTCCCTGTTTGATCACGAAGATGCTTCCGCCGTGGTTGAGGTGCATGACAACGGGTGCGAGATGGGGAAAGAGTGCAAATGTGCAGTCGTAGACATTCCGCATCGCCGTATCGGTGATGATTCCTGGTCCGTAGATGATGGACGGCAAGAAGGTCATCTGCTGGAGGCATTCCGCCGGGTCGCTGCGCTTGGGGCCGTTCTTCGCCAGGTGTCGGTCTCCGACGCAGATCAGCTTCTCGCCGCGTTGCATAGCCTCTTCCACTTCGGGCCATCCTTCCCAGTTGTAGACGTCGTCGTCGCAAATGACCCAGTGGTAGGGCTTGGCGCCGTACATCTCCAACGCCTTTGCGATGTTGGCGTTTCCGCCGACGTTGAAGTTGTTGACATGGTGCTTGACGTTGGGGTACAACTTCGCGTAGCGTTCGGCGATTTGCGGCGTCTCGTCTGTTGACTTGTTGTCGAGGATCGTCAACGAACAATTCCTCACAGGCGAATCGGAGGCGAAAAGCATCTCAAGCGTCTTTTCGAACTGCGGTGCCCGATTGAATGTAATCAGCACAATGTCGAGAAGTTGTTCTGTGGTCATGATTTGGGGCGGGCTAAGCTTTGAGGGGTTGCTTGAACGCGGATATTATATCACAAAGTGCCCGTGGTTATGGTATAATGGCGCATATGAAAAAAAGCAGTAGCTATTATCAGAATCAGCGTCCTGAAATCTACGGGATGGTGCCGGAATCTGCCAACAATATATTGGAGATTGGCTGTGCGGCTGGGGGATTCCGGTTGAATTTCCCAGAACGAGTTGAATATTGGGGCGTGGAACCGGTAAGCGAGGCCGCCGAGCAAGCCCGCCAGAAGAACATCAAGGTCCTATGTGGGACTTATGACGATGTGTGCGGTCAATTGCCGACCGCCTATTTCGACGTGGTAGTCTGCAATGATGTCATCGAGCATATGGCAGACCCAGAGGCGTTTCTGGTTTCATTGAAGGACAAGTT
>JAFZIJ010000048.1 GCA_017554445.1 Victivallales bacterium | reverse complement strand
GGTCACGCTTCCGCATGACCGGTCCCGCAGGAGCGGGCCCCTCCCGTATTTTTGCCGGTTCCGCAGGAGCGGGCCCCTCCCGTATTTTTGCCGGTCCCGCAGGAGCGGGCCCCTCCCGTATTTTTGCCGGTCCCGCAGGAGCGGGCCCCTCCCGTATTTTTGCCAGTCCCGCAGGAGCGGAACCCTGCCGATTTTTTGGCAAGCGCGAAGCGGTCATGCCCCGCGTAGTCTTTCTCTACCATTACTATACTATAATGCAAGTTTTGCAGAATGTCTTTCATTCGCGGGCCATGTTGGTCGCCTATTTCACAAATCAGCCATCCATCAGGCAACAGACGGCTGAATGCCTCTTCGGCGATTCGGCGGAGAATCGCCAAGCCGTCCTCTTCGGCGACAAGCGCGAGGCGCGGTTCATGGTCTTTGACAACGGAATCGAGCGTTTCATATTCAACGGTCGATACATACGGTGGATTGGCCGTGATGAGCGCGAACCGCAAATCAACCGGAAGCGGCTGGAATAGATCGCCTTGCGACAGCGTGACGTTGTCCGCCTTGAGTTTTTGGCGGTTCTTTTCCGCCCATGAGAGAGCTTCCGTCGATATGTCCGTTCCGTAAATCGTTCGAGACGGGCGGGAGGCGGCGATGGCGAACGCGATGGCGCCGCTGCCTGTGCAAAGGTCGAGAACTGGTCCGTCGATGGCGAGGCGGTTGAGCGCCAATTCCACAAGCTGCTCTGTTTCAGGGCGTGGAATGAGCACGCCTGGTCCGACGAGCAGGTTGACGCAATGGAAATCGACGTCGCCCATGATGTATTGGAGCGGCTCGCCGTCGATGCGGCGTTGGACGCGGAGGTCCAATTCCGCTTGCAGATGCGGCGGAAATTCCGCTCCTGTGGAGCAGGGGAGGGCGACTGGATTATCGCCAAGCAGTTGCGAGACGAGCCAGCCGGCCTCCTGTCCGGCGTTTTCCACACCGGCCTCTTCGAGACGGCGGCGGGCTTCTGAGATGGCGGTTGCGATACGCATGGATTTGATATCTAATGATTGAAATTAAATTACACCAATATAAAATTTGCCTTGTTAACGGCAAAAAACAAATGAAAACGGAAAATATGATGCAGTGATTCATTTTTATCTCTTGAGTCAGTTTCAACGATGGGGGGGGATCGACGGCGTCCTCGCCGTTGTCAAGGCCGAGACGGCCTCGTTACCCCGACTGTATCGACGGCGTCCTCGCCGTTGTCAAGGCCGAGACGGCCTCGTTACCCCGACTACAAGGCCGAGACGGCCTCGTTACCCCAACTATTAGCAAACCCCGTGCCAAGTTGTCAGTGAGGCAAAAGAGCGGTGTAAATGTGCATTTTTGTGGGCCAGCCTGACATTTTTTGTATATCAGCCTGACATTTTTTGTATATCGGATGCGTTTTCAGGTACAAGATGGACGCATGATAAAGCATGAGGTGGCAAGGCGGCCATGGGATTGTAAAGCAGATCGCGCATGCCGTGGCGAGTTTTGAATCAACCGCTCTTGGGTTTCTTTTTCGTCTTATGCATGGAAATCTTGCCAATACCCTATATAGTATAAGGAATATAAAATAGGCTATTTATATGGAATAGACACCTCAATGGAACGTTATGGATTGATAGGCCATCCAGTCGGCCATTCGAAATCACCAGCTATGCAGGAGGCTGGATTCCAAGCACTTGGAATCCAAGCCTGCTATGAGTTGGTCGATGTGGAGCCGCAGAATCTGGCGGACGTTTTCCAGTCGATGCGGAAGACGCATCGCGGCTGGAATGTGACGATTCCGCACAAGGAGGCGGCCGCGTTGCTCGTCGATGAATTGGACGAAGAGGCCCGCAAGCTTGGCAGCGTGAACACGGTCGTCAACATCGGCGGCCGTCTGAAAGGCTACAGCACGGATGGATACGGTTTGGAAATGGCTCTGCAAGAGGCGTTTGGCTTTGGTTTTGACGGACGGCGCGTCTGCTTTTTGGGCACGGGCGGCGCCGCCCGCGCGACGG
>JAFZIJ010000047.1 GCA_017554445.1 Victivallales bacterium | reverse complement strand
GTGTGGCGGCGGCGTCCCCGCCGTCGCACGAAGGCGGGACGCCTCCGCCACACCAACAAAACACGTCAATTTTATTGAATGCAAATGATTCTAGTTTAAATTATCTTTATCCAGAACATCCAGAACATCCAGTACATCCAGTACATCCAGAAAAACCATTGAAGCCAAGGAGTCTTCGCTCATGCCGATTACGGAAATCTTGCAGAAAAACGCCACGCTTTACGGAAATGACGTGGCGCTCGTCGAAATCAACCCACAGGAACTGGAAAAGCATCATACCAATTGGCGTGAATACTCCCTGATCGAAGGAAGCAACATCGATTCCTTCCGCTCCGAAATGACATGGGCCGAATTCGACCAGAAGGCCAATCGTTTCGCGAACTTCCTGCTGACGCGCGGCATGCCGAAAGGCGCCAAAGTCGGCATCCTTCTCATGAACTGTCTCGAATGGCTGCCCATCTATTTCGGCATCCTCAAAAGCGGCTGCATGGCCGTGCCGCTGAATTTCCGCTACACGTCGGATGAAATCAAATACTGCCTGGATCTGGCGGATGTTGAAATGCTCGTCTTCGGGCCGGAATTCATCGGCCGCGTCGAAGCCATCTGCACACGCATCCCGAAAGTCCGCGCCCTGCTCTACGTCGGCGAAGACTGCCCGTCCTTCGCGGAACCATATTATACACTTGTCTCATACTGCTCCGAAAAGGCGCCAGACATTCCGCTGACGGACGAAGACAATGCCGCCATCTACTTCTCGTCGGGCACGACCGGTTTTCCGAAAGCCATCATCCATCCGCACCGCAGCCTCATGCATTCCTGCAAAGTCGAACAGAACCATCATGGACAGACGCGGGAGGACAACTTCCTCTGCATCCCGCCGCTCTACCACACGGGTGCCAAAATGCATTGGTTCGGCAGCTTCCTCGTCGGCGGCAAGGCGGTATTATTAAAAGGTATCAAGCCCGAATGGATCATCCGCACCGTATCCGAAGAGCAATGCACCATCGTCTGGCTGCTCGTTCCATGGGCGCAGGACATTCTCGACGCCATCGACCGCGGTGAAATCGTCCTTTCCAACTACAAGCTTGACCAATGGCGGCTCATGCACATCGGAGCGCAGCCCGTGCCGCCCAGCCTCATCAAACGCTGGAAACAAGTTTTCCCGCATCACGACTACGACACGAACTACGGCCTCAGCGAATCCATCGGCCCGGGCGCCGTTCATCTCGGCATTGAGAACATCGACCATGTCGGCGCCATCGGTGTCGCAGGCTACGGTTGGCAGACGAAAATCGTCGATGAAAAGCATCAGCCTGTCAAACGCGGCGAAGTCGGCGAACTGGCCATCAAAGGCGACGGCGTCATGAAAGGCTATTACAAAGATGAAAAAGCCACGAGCGAAGTCCTGCAGGACGGATGGCTTTTCACGGGTGACATGGCCAAGGAGTCGGAGGATGGATTCATTTATCTCGTTGACCGCAAGAAGGATGTGATTATCACTGGCGGCGAGAACCTCTATCCCGTTCAGATTGAAGACTTTCTCCGCAAGAACGACCATATCAAAGACGTCGCCGTCATCGGCCTGCCGGACAAACGGCTCGGCGAAATCGCCGCCGCCGTTATCGAAGTCAAACAGGGCCATACACTTACGGAGCAACAGGTCAACGATTTCTGCATGGATCTGCCGCGCTATCAGCGCCCCCGCAAGATCATTTTCGCGGAAGTTCCACGCAACCCGACCGGCAAAATCGAAAAACCGAAGCTCCGCAAAATCTACGGGGCCGACCAGCTTGTCGCGCAGCAGAACGAAATCAACTAAATGCTGAATGCTGAATGCTGAATGCGAATACAGGCGGCTAAGTTGCTTCGCAACGCTTATTTATCGACGGAACTCTCAAAATCTGCGCATGCGCAGATTTCAAGCCGCGTAGCGGCGAAAGGAATTTAGCCGTGGGTGAAGCGAGTGCCAACGGCATGAGCGTAACCCACGGTAGGATAGGCAGATACATGGAACCGCGTTAGCGGTGGCAGGAATGTTTGTGGTATCCAATAAAATCTATAGGAGTTTGTCGGCCCGGCGGGGAGGCATTCGTGTCCAATCGTACTACTATCGTTCATTTTCTTGTTTTTCTGAAAAGATTATCTCCAAGTCATAGAGCTTCCGCATGATGCTGTTCCCGCCTCGCGAAGCGATGACAACCGCCGAGCCGCCGGAGCCGTTTGCATTTCAGCATTCATAATTCATTTTATACAAACAAAACATATAGGAGTTTGTCGGCCCGGCGGCGAGGCATTCTGTTTATTCAGTGTATTCTGTGGACTCTTCATTCGTGTTCATTCGTGTTCATTAGTGGTTCACTAAATCAAAGGAGAAAACAATGTTCAAAAAATTTTTCATCCCCCTTCTCGTCGCCATGGCATGCGTCCATGCGCAGGAAAAAGACATCACGGAAATCGATCCCAACTTCCGTCAGGCCACCATTGGCAATCGTGAAGTCCGCTTCGCCGACGTACGCAAAGCACCTTTTGTTTTGACAGGTTTCGCCTTCCGCAAGTCTGAAGACGAACCATTCTACCGCATTCCGACGGAATTCACAAAAGAACAAGTCAATGGCGGCGTTCTCGCGCTCGCGAAGCATCCTTCCGGCGGTGCCGTCCTCTTCCGTACGAACTCGCCGTTCATCGCCCTCCTCTCCGATCCGCCCACTGGCGCGGCCATGAACCACATGCCCGCCACAGGCGTCTCCGGCTATGATCTCTACGAACGTCTGCCGAACCATAAAGAACGCTTCATCACCATCATCCGCACAACCAAGGAAGGCTCCATCGTCAACGTCGGCGGCAACGCCATGCGAGACTATATCATCTTCCTCCCGCTCTATTCATCCGTCAACAAACTCGAAGTCGGCGTCGCCCCCGACGCGAAATTCGAACCGCCCACGCCGCAGCGCCTTTCCAAGCCGATTGTTTTCTACGGTTCCAGCATCACGCAGGGCGGATGCTGCTCACGCCCCGGAAACAACTACACGACAATGATTTGCCGGGCGTTGGATGTCCCGCAGGTCAATCTCGGCTTCTCCGGATCCGCCAGAGGCGAAACCGCCATGGCCGAAGCCATCGCCCAAATCGACGCCGCCATGTTCGTCTATGACTACGACCACAACGCCCCCTCCTTGGAACATCTCCAGAAGACGCATGAGCCGTTCTTCAAAATCATTCGCGCCGCCCGCCCGGATATGCCGATTCTCATTCTCTCCAAGCCAGACACCGCCAACGGCGGCGCCCGTCGTGATTGCATCAAAGCCACTTACGACAACGCTGTCCAGGCCGGTGACAAGAATGTCTATTTCTTCAACGGCGACCATCTCTTCGATCCCATCGGCTTGAACTACTGCACCGTCGATGGCTGCCATCCGAACGATCTCGGCTTCTACCGCATGTTCCAGAACACCCTTCCGATCGTTAAGAAAGCCTTGAATATTGAAGACTGATTCTTCTAACGAAAAGGGCCCGCCAGAAAGTTTTCCGGCGGGCCTTTTTCGTTAGGCCTATGGCCTATGGCCTATGGCTTATGGGCCTATGGTCTTTCTGTTTTCTAGAGCTTTCAGCTTTTAGCTTTTAGCCATAAGCTTTTCTAGCCGCTCATGCGGCTGGAAACTTATTTCTTCTTATTCCAAAGGATATCTTTTTCCATGCCTTCCCAATGCTTGATGCTGCCGGCATGACCGTCCATGTAGCACAATTGGGCCAGATCGTTGTGGCGACGCGGGATCTTGCACGCTGTGTTATTGATATCAAAGAAGGAAGCGTCGTTCCAAAGCTCCATCTGGGTCGAGTCGATGGCGTTGCAGGTTTCCGACGGATACTTGAAATCGGACAGCATGGCCATAGACGTCTTAGTATGCATGTAACCAGCGAGGCGGTCCGGACGCACGTAGTTGAATGACAAGGGATTCATGACCTTGGGGCACATGCTCGTGTCGCTGTCAGCCGGACGGTTCCAGGTGGTGGTCATCGGCGTCGTGGCCGGGCAGAGGAAGCTCTTGGGCTCGCCCGTATAGTTGTAATACATGTCTTCCCACCACCACAGAGGAGAGCTACCTGAAGCCCCGCCATAGAAATGGTTCCAGCAGTTGTAGTTATCATAATCGTTCATGTACATGACGCCGGCTAGACCGACCTGCTTCAGATTGCTGATGCAGGAGATGGCACGCGCCTTTTCACGGGCCTTCGCCAACGCGGGCAACAGCATGGCGGCCAAAATCGCGATAATCGCGATGACGACCAACAATTCAATCAAGGTGAATGTCAGGACTTTCTTCATCTGTCTTTTCCTTTTTTGTTGAAAAACTCTTTCTCAAAACACGATTCATTGACTAACATTGATTCATTTCATATATTTAATGCTTTTTTCATGTTTGTCAATATATTCGGTTGTTTTTTTTAAAAAAAGTAGAAACAAAGTTTTGTTTTTCAATCAGTCTGATACAGCATGCATAAAAAAAGCGCCCAAGGCAAAGCCCAAGGCGCTCTCTTCATTCAGATTGAAAATTTTGATTACTTCGTCTTGTTCCACAGGATGTCGTCGTTCATGCCTTTGAAATGCTTGACAGTTGACACATGGCCGTCGATGTAGGTGACATTTGCCAAACCATTGTGCAGACGGTTGACACGGCAGTTCGTATGGTTGATATCGAAGAACGTCACGTCATTCCACATTTCCTTCGCATTTGCATCAATGGCATCACAGGATTCGGACGGATACGTGAACTGGTTCGTCATCGGCATGCTACCACCGCGATTTTCGTTCATGGTACCGCTGTTGCGGTCCGTACGGCAATAGTTGAATTTGACGGGGCGCTTGATGATCGGGCAAATGTCAGTGATGGTAGGATTGCGCCAACTGTATTCAAGCGGCGTCGTGGCGGGGCAGAGGAAGCTCTTCCATTCACCCGTGTAGTTGTAGAAGGCGTCTTCCCACCACCAGAGTTCAGCTGCCGATCTGCCGTAGAAAAGCGACCAGCAGAGATAACCGTTATTGTCGTCATTGTACATGGCGGAAGCCAATCCAATCTGTTTCATGTTACTCGTGCAGGAGATGGCGCGCGCTTTGTCACGAGCCTTCGCCAACGCAGGCAACAGCATGGCGGCCAGAATCGCGATGATCGCGATGACGACCAGCAGTTCAATCAGCGTGAATGACAAGAATCTCTTCATCTGTTTTTCCTTTTTGTTAATTACTCTTTCTCAAAACACGGCTCATTGAAAAAACTAAATATACATTGATATAATTAATTCAATTTTCATATTTTTCAATATATCAGACTGTTTTTTTCCCTAAAAAAGTGAAAACAAAGTTTTGTTTTTTCAATCAGTTTGATACTGCAGGCATAAAAAAAGCGCCCAAGGCAAAGCCCAAGGCGCTCTCTTCATTCAGATTGACCTTTTTCAAGTCCTGTCTTAAAATGCCGCCTTCGGCGGCTTGTAAATTATGCATTATGCATTATGTATTTTTCCATAAGCCATCGGCCATTGGCCATAAGCCAAAACGAATGCTAAGCATTCGTTTTCCGCCAGACCATCTTGTTCACCACGCCCGTATAAGATTGAATCAATTTGACAACTTTCGTGGAAACATTCTCATCCACATAATTCGGCACGGGCGTGCCGTAGTCTTTGTTCCGAACCATCTCCACGGCGACGTCCACCGCCTGCAGGAGCGACGTCGTGTCGATGCCCGCCAGCACGAAACACGCCTTGTCCAGGGCCT
>JAFZIJ010000046.1 GCA_017554445.1 Victivallales bacterium | reverse complement strand
GATGGCGGCTAGGGTCTTGTAAATCATTGTTTTTCTTTTAGATGTGATTTTCGCTTAATGGAGTTTCAAACTCTTTTCGGCTTCTTAATCCCATCATTTCTAATTGTTTTTCCGACGGAGTCGATGATGCATTGAAGACATCAACAATTACTATAATTTAATATGGAAATAGAGCCTTGCAAATCCGTTCTGGCTTTTTTTCTCAAAAAGTCATCATGACTGTCCTATGGACAGTGCTCATGGCTCATGGCTCATGGCTTATGGGATAGTGAAACGTGATAGTCGGGAGGGCTGCGCTCCTGCGTAGCCTAGGGAGGTGACGGCGCTCAAGACCCATAGGCTTGGCCGTTGTAGGCTAGATTCCAGAAAATCCAGCAAGTCCAGCCAATCCAACATCATGAATTCGGCTTTCGGTCTTTGTTTTTTAGCTAAACTAACCAGACGGGGCTCTCAAAAGTCACATGCAGCTTTTTCGTCTTTGCCCAATACAGAGCATATATTCCTGCCACCGCTAACGCGGTTCTATATATATTTCCCTGGCTTACCGTGGGTTACGTTTGTGCTTTCGCGCTCACTTCACCCACGGCTAAATTCCCATTGCCGCTACGCGGCTTGAAAATCTTCGTACTTGAAGACTTTTGAGAGTCGCGTCTAACCACTGACCACTGACCACTGACCACTGACCACTGACCACTAACCGCTAACCACTAACCACTAAGTATTGCTTTAAGCTTTAGGCTTTAGGCTTTTAGCTTAATAAAATTGATTTTGCCTATTCACGATTTATTTTATTCACAAAGCATTTTCAACCAAACGTCCACCACAGGCAAAAACATCCTATGTGCGGCATATCAGGCATCTTCCAACAACAATACAACGACAGTCATCTCGCGCACGTCGAAGCCATGGTGCAGTTCATGAAGCACCGCGGGCCAGATGCGCAGGCCACACTTGTCGTCTCAAAACAGCCGGAAGTCATTTTCGGCCATGACCGTTTTTCCATTTTCGATCTCTCGCCTGCCGCCGCGCAACCTATGAAAGATGCCGAAAACGGCAATGTCATCGTCTTCAACGGAGACATCTACAACTTCAAGGCGCTTCGAAAAGAGCTTCAGGCTCAAGGACATCCGTTCAAAACGCAATCGGACACGGAAGTCTTGCTAAAAGCATATGCCCAGTGGGGCGACGACTGCCTGCTCCGTCTGCGCGGCTTCTTCGCATTCGCCCTTTGGGATGCCGCCAAACAACGCCTTTTGCTCGCTCGTGACCATGTCGGAGCGAAACCGCTTTACATTTATCAAAATGGCGATGAATTCCGCTTCGCCTCCGAATTCCGCGCATTATTGGCCTCCGGTGTCCCGCGCGAACTCGACATGGACGGCGTCCTTTCCTACCTTAATTATGGTTCCGTGCAGGATCCGTTGACGCTTGCCAAAAACGTCCGCTCGCTCCGCCCCGCCCACAAGCTTGTCTGGCAGAACGGAAAGACCACCGTCTTCCGCTACTGGAATCCGGACTTGTCGCCAGCGGAAGGCAAAAAGGACGACCTCCTTCGCGAGCTGTTCGATGAAATGAAAACCGTTGTCAAAATGCAACTTGCGGCGGATGTGCCCGTCGGCGCGTTCCTTTCTGGCGGCATCGACAGCACGGCCATCGTCGCCCTGCTCCATCAAGCCCGCCCGGACGTCACGCTCAACACCTACACGTTGACGTTCGACGATCCGTCCGTCGCCAACGAAAAGGAATACGCCAAGCTCGCCGCCACGCGGAACAAGACCTGCCATAAGGAACTTTTGCTCGAAACAAAAGCCATCCGAAAATACATCAACACGGCGTTGGACGACTATGATCTGCCATCGTTCGACGGACTGAACACATGGTTCGTCTCCAAATACGCGAAGGCGGCTGGGCTGGGTGTCGCGTTTTCCGGCGTCGGCGGCGACGAATTGTTCGCGGGCTACAGTCGCTTCGCCACGGCTTGCCGCATGGAAAAAGCCGCCAAATGGCTTCGCCTCCTTCCGCACAGCCTCGGTGTTGCGATAGCACGTCGCACACAGGACGAGAAACGGCGCAAATTTCTGCAAATGTTCGGGATCCGTGAACAGCCCTACTTCCTTTCGCGGCAGATGTTCTCCCCGCTGACCATCGCCGAACTGCTCGGCAGGCCGTTGGAAGAACTGGATTTCGGCTGGCGTTCCGTCGCGTTTCCGAATCTCATGGAGACGCCTTTTCCCAATGACCAGACGAACCGCTTCTCCTACCTCGAACTCAACACCTATCTCATTTCCACGCTCTTACGCGACACAGACCAGTTGGGCATGGCCCACGCCCTCTCCGTCCGTGGACCGTTCTTGGATCGAATCATCATCGAAAAAACGCTCCGTCTGCCAGGCGAATGGAAGCTCAGTCAGTACTGCCCGAAACCGCTTCTCGTCCAAGCCGCAAAGGACGGCATGCCGCCCGCCTGCGTCAATCGCAAAAAACAAAGCTTCGAACTTCCGTTCGAATCCTTCTTCAGCCGTTACTTCAAAAAGGCCATCAAAGATTTCCTCTACAGCAACGACTCTTTGATCTTCTCGCCATCCGCCTTGGCGGCCGTCGGCAAGCTCCATGAACAGAAGAAGCTCTTCTGGAGCCGCCTCTGGACACTTTTCACACTTGATTACTTCTGCCATAAGTACAATCTCCATCCATGAAAAAACTCTTCGCCACCCTCTTCTTCCCGATTCCCCTCACACTGATGCTGCTCGCGGTGGGCCTGCTTCTCGTCCATGTAAAATGGCTGAAGTTCCCGCATTCCAAAGCGTTAGGGCGCGCCGCCATCGTTTTGTCGTTTGCGCTTTTCCTCCTATATTCCATGTTCGGATGGTATCCATGCATGAAGCTCGAATACAAATGCGAACCGCTCCATGTCACGCAGGAATTAGCCGACGGCGCGCCATACGTCGTCGCCGTCTTCGGCAACAGCTACATTTTCGACAAAACGCTTCCGCCGACACACCGCTTCCAGAACGTCATGTCAACGCGCATGTTCGAAGCCGCTCGTGTGGCCCATGAATTGCAGCAACTTGGAATCGACTACACTGTTTCCGTGTCCATTCCCATCCCGGAAAAGTTCCAGCAAGAATTTCCAAAGGAATACCGTCTGGCGGATGCGCGGTACTATTGCGGCCTTTTCGGCATCCCGCCGGAAAAAGTCGAAATGATCGCCGACACATGCATTAATTCAAAGGATGAAATCCATGAATTCGCCAAATACAACCGAAAGCTCATCATCGTCTCCAGTGCGACGCATGTCCCACGGCTCATGATACTTGCGAAAAAATGCGGCGTCGAGGCCATCGCCGCCCCCGCCGCCATGGATTTCGACCGCAACTCTCCGCCAAACGGCCGCCCCATCGTCCAGAATATGGAATATCTGCGGCAGGCCGCCTACGAATTTCTTGGCACACTGCAATATAAATTATACTGGTAAGGATATTCTGGATATTCTGGATATTCTGGATAAATCAGAGCCTCCAGAACTTCCAGAACTTCCAGAACTTCCAGTTTTTTCTCCAATTTTATTTGCCTTTTCCTTTTCTTGAATTATATTAAAATTGTTTTCATTACAAATCTAAAACAAAAACAATCCCAACGATCCACCTCAAAACAAAAAGGAAGAAGACCATGAAGCGTTTTGTTTGCCCCATCTGCGGTTATGTCCACGAAGGTAACGAGCCCCCGGCGTTCTGCCCCCAGTGCAAGTGCCCAGGCGCGAAATTCAAAGTTGAAGAAGCGAAAGAACTGAAGTGGGCTTGCGAGCACACCATCGGTATTCCGGCCGACACGGATGCGCAGGTCATCGAAGGCCTCAAGGCCAACTTCACCGGCGAATGCACGGAAGTCGGCATGTACCTCGCCATGAGCCGTCAGGCCGAGCGCGAAGGCTATCCGGAAGTCGCTGACGCCTACAAGCGTTACGCTTTCGAAGAGGCCGAACACGCCGCCAAATTCGCCGAACTGCTCGGCGAAGTCCTCACCGCCAGTACGGAGAAGAACCTCCAGCTCCGTCGCGATGCCGAAAACGGTGCCTGCGCTGGCAAGCTCGAACTCGCCAAACGCGCGAAAGAACTCGGCTACGATGCCATCCATGACACCGTCCATGAAATGGCGAAAGACGAAGCCCGCCACGGCTGCGGCTTCGCCGGCCTCCTGAAGCGCTATTTCGGCAAATAATCGTTAAGTTGCCATGGGGGATGACGTTACATTATGTCATCCCCCTTGTTTTCCCTCCTTCAAGCTTTTTCACAATTCCAATGTTGACAGAAATCACCAAAGAAGAGGTGATCTCGCGGCTGAGAAACGCAGGCATTTCCCCCTCAGGCCCGCGTATCGCCGTTTTCCATTTCCTTTGCAACAACCACATCCATCCGACGGTTGACACGATTTTCCACGCCCTTTCTCCGGAAAATCCAACTCTTTCCCGCACAACCGTTTATAATACGTTAAAACTGTTGCTTGCAAAGAAGCTCATCCAGTCCGTGAAAATAGAAGACACGGAAGTCCGCTTCGATGGCAATCCTGCATTCCATGCGCATTTCAAATGCCGCCAATGTGATTGCATCATCGACTTGTTTGACGTCCCCTGCCCCGCCATTCCGCAGTCGGAAGATTTCCAAATCGAATTGCCGCAAGTCAATTTCTACGGCATCTGCCGCAACTGCCAACAAAAGCTAAAAGCCTAAAACTGAAAGCTTAAAGCAAAGACAGGTATTTTCGTCTTTTTGGATCATTAGGATGGCTTCTCTAGATATTCTAGATTGACTGGGAAAAAACATATCCAGAACTTCCAGAAAATCCAGAACTTCCAGAAAATCCAGAACTTCCAGTATCCCAAGCTCTATGAGGGGTCGCTCTCCAGAGTAACCAATTGCACATCGCGCAAACAATTGGATTTTTTTCTGCTGAATCGGTAGAAAATCCGCAAATGGCTGTATAGTATAAGGTATTTTGGATTATCAGCCAACAACAACAAGCGGATTAATCATGACGAACAGCCTTAAAACCGATTCTGCCACGCAGTTTTCTCGCCGACAATTCATCAAGACCGGCATAGCCGCCGGAGCAGGATTCACCATCATTCCGAACCATGTTCTCGCCGCGCATGGCCGCCCGGGCGCCAATGATAAAATCAACCACGCCATCATCGGCGTCGGCAGCATGGGCAACGGCCACGTCGGATATGTGCTTAACGATCCTCAGGCCAAATTAGTCGCCGTTTGCGATGTCCGCAAATCCCGCCGCGAAGCCGCCGCGCAACGCGCCAAAAACGCAGGTCACGACTGCAAGGCGTATCTTGATTTCCGCGAAATGATCGACAGCGAAGACATCGACGTCGTCCACGTTGTCACACCGCCGCATTGGCACGCTTTGCAGGATGTCTATGCGCTCAACCATGGTTGTGATGTCTGGGCGGAAAAGCCGATGACGCGCACACTCGGCGAAGGTCAGGCCATCGTCGATGCCGCCCGCCGCAACGGTCGTATGTTCCGTCTGAACACATGGTTCCGCCTCTACGGTCAATTCTATCAATTCGGCACGCCTGTCGAACCGATCGCGCGTCTCGTCCGTTCGGGTCTTCTCGGCTGGCCGTTGACCGTCCGCGTCAGCCCGCACACAGGTTTCCCATGGCACATGTCCGGAAACATCGGGCGCATCGGGCAACCCGCCGAACCGATTCCGGAAGATCTCGACTACGACATGTGGCTCGGCCCCGCTCCGTGGAAGCCCTATACAACACATCGCGCATCTGGTTCATTCCGAGCCTATTGGGACTACGACGGCGGTGGTCTGGCGGACTTCGGGCAACACTATCTCGATCCTGTCCAATACATGCTTGGAAAGGACAACACAAGCCCAGTGGAAGTCGAAGCGAACGCGCCATGGCCGCAGCATCCAGACGCCGTCGGCAGCTGGGGACAGGTCGTCATGAAATACGGAGACGGCTGCAAACTGATTCTCGAATCCTGCGAATGGGGGCCCGAAGAGACAAAGGACAAGCCCTATATCGAAGGTCCTAACGGCAAGCTGTACAAAGGTTTCCGCACGGAACCGGCCTCGCTGGCGGCACAGGTCAAATACCTTCCGAAATTGGAGCCGCAGATCAGCGACTTCAATGTATCCGTCCGCACACGCCAAAAGTTCGGCCTCAACGAAATGAACGGCAACCGCTCCAACATTCTCATCCATCTTGCGAACGCCGCCATCAGGCTCGGCCGCAAGCTCCATTTCGATCCCATCGCCATGCAGTTCATCAACGATCCGGAGGCCAACCGCCTCGCCAACCAGCCTATGCGCGCCCCCTGGTCGCTTTAATGTCACACACGAAACGGAGACGAAATCAGCCATGAAAAAGTCATTCATCATACTTGGACTCATCTCTTCCCTTCTGTTCGCACAGGAAGACAACGTCAAAAATCTCGCGTCCGGCCTGAACCTTCCGTCGCCGGCGGAAGGCCACCGTGTCGCGACCGAACTTGAAAAAGGCGGCGCAGACGCCGTCGCCAAACTGCTGGAACTGCTGCAAAGTGCCAATACCACGGAAATTACGAGCGCCACATACGCCCTTACGGCGCTTGTCGCCAATTCTCCTGACAATCGCGACGTCATCGCGCGGGCCATGGCGGAAGGTTTGGCGGAGAAAATTCAAGACGACAACACGAAATGCACCGTTCTCAAGCTGTTGCGTCTTTGCGCGAATGATGCGCAGATTCCGCTGATCGCCGCACAGCTGGGCAATGCCACCGTCCGCCCTTACGCCATCATGACCTTGGCGAGTATCGGCACGCCTGCCGCCGCGAAAGCACTCGTCGATGCCGCCGCGAAAGCGGACACGGCCGTCGCCTTCGAATACGTTTCCGCCTTCGCCATGCTCAAGCCCGCCACCGCCGTGCCGGTATTGCTTCACATTATCGACCAAGTCACGCCATACCAGCGAGTTGCCGTCATGAATGCCTTGGCGGAAATCGGCAATCCAGATGTTGCGGATAAACTCTTCGACATTCTCGCTAAAGCCAAAGGCACGGAACGCGACGGTGCCGTCGCCGCCATCGCGAAACTCGCGCGCAACATCAAAACAAAAGAAGACGCCATCAAGCTCGCATCACGTTTTCACGAAGCGGCTCCGTCCGAAACCAGCCTCGCCACTCTTCTGGACGTGCAGGGCATCGCACAAGCCATTCCCGCCTTCACCGCGGCCGTCGTGTCGGACGATTTCGTCCTCCGCAACGCGGCTCTCCTTCTGCTCGATTCCTATCCAGGCAATTCTGCGGACAAGCAGCTGCTGATCGTCGCGGAAAAAGCCGCGCCGCAAATCAAGGCGGATATCCTCACGTTCTTCGGGCATCGTCACCACCCGGCCGCCGCGTCGTTCGTCTATAAGTCTTTGAATGACAAAGAGGCAGTCGTTCGCCAGGCCGCCATCCGCGCTGTTCCACGCTACACTCCCGTGATGGCCATGAACTCCATGGTCGCCGCTCTTGCGAACGGTCCTGCGGAAGACCTGCCCGTCATTCGCGAAACACTGTCATGGTTCACGTCCGACAACTATGCGCAGGCTCTCGGTGACACATTGAACAAGCCGATGTCCTCTGAACGGAAAGTCATGGCCATCGAACTCCTTGCGGCACGCCGCATTGCGGATCAGTCCGCACCGATTTTCAAGGCATTGGAAGAAAAGGACACAAACGTCCGCAAAGCCGCCGTCAAAGCGTTGGAAGTGCTTGCAAAACCGGATGATATCAATCATCTTCTCGGTTATCTGAAGAACACGGAGGACGCCTCTGAACTGCAAAGCTTCCAGAACGCCCTCTCGAACATTGGCCGCACCTATCCGGACACCGTCAAATCACTCGTCGGCGCCCTCACCACGTTGGAAGGAAAGGACCATATCACGCTACAGCAAGTACTTGCATCTGTCGGTGGTGAAGAAGCCATGAACGCCGTTCTTTCGGATTTGCAAAGTCCGAATCAAGACTTCCAAGACGGCGCCGTCCGCGCCTTGTCTGATTGGATCGATGACGGCGCCATTGAGCCGCTCAACGAACTCGCAGCCAAAAAGCAGCCTGAACTGCACCACAATCTCGCGTTGAAAGGCTTGCTCCGCCTCTATGCCGCGCAGAAAGACCAGCCTGTGGAAACGATCATCGCCAACCTTAGGAAAGTTCAGGGCTATTGCCTTACGGACGAAGAGAACACGCTTGTTCTCTCCGCCGCAGGAAACGTCAGCGATGAAGCGATTTTGACGCAGATTGTGCTGCCCGCCTTTGAAAACAAGGCACTTGTGGAAGCCGCTTCGGCCACCGCCGTCAAGATCGTCTGCCCGCCGAACGTCAATGACCGCGGCATGACGTCTGCCACAGCCCGCCAGGCCATGGAAAAAGTCATCATGTCGTGTGACAACCAGCCGCTCGTCCTTCGCGCAGGCTCGCAGCTCGCTCTTTCTCGAATCGAAGGCGTCAACGTTGCTTTCAACAAGCCTGTCACCATCTCCTGTGAAACCGAAGAAGGGCATCCAAAGGAACTTGCGACGGATGGTATCGTCAACGTCGATAGCTCATGGTGGGGAAAACCATGGCCCTGCTCTCTCACCGTCGATCTGCAGGAAGCCATCTCCATTGATGCCTTCCGCCCGATCTTCCATTGGGACAACGGCCGCCGTTATTACGCCTATAGCATTGAAGTTTCGATAGATACCGCCAATTGGCAGAAAGTCGTGGACGCCACCGAAAACACGCTCACATCGACCAATCGCGGCATCCTCCATCCGCTCCGCCAGCCCGTCACGGCGCGCTACGTCCGCCTGAACATTGTGAAAAACAGCGCCAATTTCGCCGCGCATGTCGTTGAATTCGAAGTCTATTCGAAATCCGCCAAGCCGCCGCTCGCCACTGGTCCGAATCTCCTTCTGCGGCAACCGATTACATTCGGTTCCGATCAAGAACAGGACCATTCTCCGGACCGCGCAGTCGATGGTCTCATCGGCAAATGGGACGGATGGCATACGGATAAATGCCCGACGTGGTTGCAGGTTGATATGCAACGTGTTGCAGAAATCGACACCGTCCGCGCCATTTTCTATTGGGACGGTTCCCGCACGTATTCCTATAATATAGAAGTATCAGAAGACGGACAGACATGGAAGCGTGTCGCGGACGTTCCAGACAACAAGCAAGTCTCCAATGCGCAAGGCTTTACGCATCGTTTCGCCTCCACCAAGGCGCGTTATGTGAAGATTAACATCACGAAAGGCTGGTCTGGACGTTTTGTCCATCTCGTTGAACTGGAAGCATATGCGACCGGAAAAGCTCCAGAGGTCCTGCCCTCCGCCGAACCGCTCGTCCAAAAGATTCCGTTGCCTGCCCCGGATGCCGACGGCTTCATTACGTTGTTCAACGGCAAGGACTTGGCGGGATGGCGCGGTAATATCAACGACTACGGCGTGAAAGACGGCATGATCTACTGCAAGAAAGGCCGCGGCGGACAGCTTTTCACGCAGTGGGAATTCGATGATTTCGAACTGCATTTCGATTTCCTCCTCGGCCCCGGCTCCAACAACGGCCTCGGCATCCGCGCCGCACAGGATGGCAACTATTCGTCTATCGCGATGGAGTTGCAAATCATTGATAACAATGGTTATAAGGCGCAAGGTCATGTTCTGAAACCATGGCAGCACCACGGCTCCGTCTATGGCGTCGTGCCCGCGAAGGACGGTGCTCTTCATCCCGCCGGACAATGGAATCATGAAGTCGTCATCGCCAAAGGAACGTGCATCAAAGTCATCGTCAACGACATGGTGATCGTCGATACGGATTTGAGCAAAGTCACGGAACCAGCGGACGGCAAGCCAGTCTCCGCGCATGCCAACATGTTCCGTAAGTCAGGATCCCTCGGTTTCTTAGGCCATGGCGACTACGTGGAATTCAAGAATATCCGCATCAAGCCCATCAAGTGACTTTTCATGAAACCATCCTTTTCATTCCAATATGGCGGCAAGCCAGTAACCGTTGATGCCGCGCAATCAACGTGGGTTATCGACGACGCGTTGCAAGTCACGCTCTGCGCCACGCAATATCGTGATTTCAACGCCTGCGAATGGCGTCTCGTCTTCGAAAACCATAGCGACCACGACAGCGCAATCCTTTCAGACATATGGGATTGCGACATCGTGCTACCGTTTCCGAAGAACGCCCCGCGACCGCATCCAGGGCTGCTGAGACGCGCGGAAGACCGGCAGGTCATCCGCATGCAGGGCATGGTCAACGGCGCCAACTACAGTTGCAGCGACATTGTCAGCGCGCAAGAATACTCGCTTCATCCGGAAGTTCTCAACCTAAACAAGCCCAGACACTTCGAAAACATCGGCGGCCGTTCCAGCGACGGTACGATGCCGTTCTTTGAAGTCAAATCCGGCGGCTACAGCGCCATGGTCGCCATCGGCTGGACAGGCAATTGGAAAACCGTTTTCACCTCTCTGGAAGACGGCATCCGTGTCCAGACAGGCTTGCAGAACGCGCAGTTTTATCTGAAGCCGGGCGAATCGCTTCGCACATCCTCCACGCTCATCATGATTTCCGAGCCTGGCGAAGACGCGTCCAACCGTTTCCGCCGTCTCATTCGCGAGCATTTCTCCCATTTGGCTTGCACGCCCGCCACGCGTGAAGGCCTTCTCGCCTTCGAACTGTGGGGCGGCCTGCCCTCCGCTGAAATGATTCACCGCCTGAAACAGCTTCACGAACACGGCATCCGTTTCGAAGATGTCTGGATTGACGCGGGATGGTACGGCCAATGCACAAAATGCGACGATCCGTTCACGGGCGACTGGTCGCGTTTCACAGGCGAATGGACGATTAATCCGCGTGTCCATCCCAATCAGCTTCAGGATGTTGCGAAAACCGCCAATGATATCGGCATGAAACTGATGCTGTGGATTGAAGCGGAACGGGCATGCCCCAGCCTGCCGATTCCCGAACAGCATCCAGAATGGTTCCTTTCCTGCGACACCAACAAAAACAAAATCCTCTACTACGGCAATGAAGACGCTTTCCAATACATGCTGGACGTTATATCAAATTATATCAAGTCATTGAAACTCAGTTGCTACCGACAGGATTTCAATACGAATCTGACTGATTTCTTCCGTCAGAACGACGAACCGAACCGCGTGGGCATCACGGAAATCAACCACATCACCGGCATGTACAGGCTGTGGGATGAACTTCTGAAGCGTTTTCCAGGCCTCATCATCGACAACTGTTCGTCCGGCGGACGACGCATCGACATCGAGACAATCCGTCGCTCCATTCCTTTCTTCCGCAGCGACTACCAATGCGGATTCGATGCGAACGCGGAGGTCATCCAGACGCATAACAGTAGCATTTCACGCTACTTGCCATTCAACGGATGCACGACGAAATGCAAAGACCTCTACTCCCTGCGCAGTTCCTATTCCTCCAGTTTCGGCGGCGCTTTCTACAATGCCATCTTCCAATCCATGACGGAGGAGGATTTCGCCACCGCTCGCAAGGCCTGTGACGAATACCGCGCCATCCGCCATTATCTTTCGAAAGATTTCTACAACCATGGCTCCATCGTTTTCGACGACACGTCATGGGCCATCTGGCAGTTCCATGACGCAGAAGAAGGCCGTGGCGTGATTCTCGCTTTCCGCCGTTCGCAATCGCCATTTGAAAGAGCGGAAATCATTCTCAAAGGCCTTGCGCCACAACCACTTCACTATATCTGTCACGACGATGGCACGCAATTCGAAGCCTTCTCCACGATCATGCTGGATCTGCCCGAAAAACGCTCCAGCCTGCTTCTGGAATATGGACCGCCGTCGTTCTGTGACACACCACCCAAATCGTCTTCCGCCAATATCTGCTAATCAACAACTTATTTCTATTGACCATATAATAAAGGAACAACCATGAAAGTTTTCATCGACGGCAGCGCAGGCACGACAGGCCTCCGCATCCATGAACGCCTCGCCTCCCGCAAGGATATCGAACTCATCATCCTTTCAGATGACTTGCGAAAGGATCCAAATGCCCGCCACGACGCGATTAACAGTGCCGACATCGCCTTCCTCTGCCTGCCGGACGCCGCCGCCGTCGAAGCCGTCGCGATGATTGAAGGCAACACCGCCGTCATCGACACATCAACCGCCCATCGCGTCAATCCCGCCTGGGCCTACGGCTTTCCGGAACTGCCCGGCCAGCGTGAAAAAATCGCCGCCTCCCGTCGCATCGCGAATCCAGGCTGCCATGCCAGCGGTTTCATCGCGCTCGTCGCGCCGCTCGTCCAGGCGGAATATATTTCCAAAGATGCCGAATTGACATGCTTCTCCATCACAGGCTATTCCGGCGGCGGCAAAAAGATGATCGCCGACTACGAAGCAGAATCGCGCAATCCACTTCTTGACGCGCCGCGTCAATACGGTATCTCCCAGTCCCACAAGCATTTACCGGAAATGGCCGCCGTCTGTGGCTTGAATACATCCCCTATTTTCTGCCCGATCGTCGCCGATTTTTATAGCGGCATGGAAGTGACCGTTCCCCTCTTCGCCAATCAGCTCTACTGCGGCATCGACGATGTTAAAGAAATCTATCGTGAACTTTATACGACAAAGCTTGTCCATTTCGACGATCCCGCGGACGAAGGCGGATTCCTTTCCGCCGCAGCACTTTCCGGCTACGACGACATGCAGATTTCCGTCGCGGGCAATGACGACCGCATCCTGCTGACGGCCCGTTTCGACAATCTCGGCAAAGGCGCCTCCGGCGCCGCCATTCAGAACATGAACATCCTGCTTGGCGTCGATGAAACCGAAGGACTTGTTCTCTCACGCTAGATTTCTGGATTTACTGGAAGTTCTGGAAGCTTTGGAAGCTCTGGATTCACTGGAAGTTCTGGAACTGGCGATATATCCAGAACATCCAGAAAATCCAGAATATCCAGAATCCCTCCCAAAACACCATGCAAACACCAATTGATATCATCGGCGGGAAAAGCTCTTGTTCAACGTACTTAGCCATTCCGGCAGAAGCGTTTAAGGAAGGTGTCTGCGCATCGGAGACCATCGCCGTCGCATTGGCCTCCAGCTTTGCCGTGGAGATTCCGAAACTGCCGTTTCCATTGCGGCTGGACAGGCCGATCGTCCTGTCTTCCGGACAACGCATTTCCATCCATCCGGAAACCGTTCTCCACATGATGGACGGCTGCGGCGGCATCATGGTCCGCAACGCCAATCCCGCCGACGGCCGTTTCCATCCTCTTCCGGCAGAACGACTTGACCATGATATGCTCGTTGAAGGCGGCATCTGGGAATTCGCCGAATCAGGCGTCAGCCCCAGCGATTCCAACGCCGTCATCCAAGCCTTCGGCACAGGTGGCCGCCGTTTCATCGACAGCAACGGCAACGAAACCAACGCGGCAGGCTCTGAAGGCCGCGGCGGCTATCTGCTCGGCGTGTTTTTCTTCTGCAACGCACGGAACTTCACGATCCGCAACGTCACCATCCGCCGTTGCAATTTCTACGGCATTCTCATCGCGGGCTGCGACGATTTCATCATTGAAGACATCACGTTCGATCACAACAAGATGGACGGCGTCCACATCAACGGCCCGTCCTCCTACGGCATCGTCCGCCGCATGAAGGGCAAGACAGGCGATGATTTCGTCGCCCTTAATGCTTGGGATTGGGGACTTTCCGCCGTCACGTTCGGCCCTATCCACCACATGTTCGTGCAGGATATCGACTGCACGGGAGACGAAATCCGCCTCCTTCCCGGCCGAAAAGTTTTCGCGGGCGGCGAAACGCTGGATTGCGAGATTCACGACTGCCATTACCAGCATATCCGCAACGCCTACTGCTTCAAGCTCTACCAGCAGCCCAACTGCCAAAACGATTTGACTGGATGGAATGACAAATCGCCGATTCCGGGCGTCATCCAGAATGTCACCTTTGAAGACGTGGAACTCAACGCCTTGACGGACGTCGGCCTCGGCGAAGTGAAAGTCACCGCCCTCTTCGAAATCTGCGCGGATTGCGACAACCTGTCGTTCGACGGCATCCATATCGCCTTGTCGTTAAGCGATTTCCGTGCCGCCGGCATGCGTGTCGTCGAAGTCGGCCCGAAATCCTCCACATGGAAACGCGGCTTCACGGATACGAAAATGTGGGCGGAACTTTTCGATCCGAATCTTGTCTGCACCGCCAAGAACTTGTCGTTCAAGAACATAACGTTTGCGGGCAAGGCCTGTTCAGACAAACAGGCCATCATCGGCTGCCATCGCCTCCAGCCCAATCCGGACTATCCGCACACGACGCCGAAAGGCGGCACGGGATATGGTGTGATTGGGGCGCTGGCAATTTTTTAGAGACTTTTTTTCTAAGCAATTCTCTTCTAGGCTTCTAGGATTCTAGATTTCTAGAGAACATGCCATTTTCACATCGCAAACCGAATGTTCTGATGGGGCCAAACATGAGCGCCGCAGTGGATTAATTTTTCATCACCCCATTGCGTAACGAATCGTTTCTTCGCCTTCTTCACTTCTTCCTCTGAAAGCTCCGGCAATCCAAGCGACCGCAGATAGGGAACCACAGCCGGATTGGCGGCCGCCGCCGCATGCATGGCCGTGAAACCGTCCTTTGTTTGCGCTTTGAAATCCATGCCCTTTTCTCCAAGGGCCTTCAACGTCTCCTCCGTACCAATCAATGAAGCACAAACCGCCAGCGGCATCCCGTCTGCTGCAATCACGTTGACATCCGCGCCATGTTCAAGCAAATACGCTACAACGGCAAACCGCCTGATGGCATGATGCAATGGCGTGATGCCCGCCTTGTTCTTCGCATTGACATCGAGACCATGCTCGACAAGATATTGCACAAGCCCTAAATCCAATTTGACCGCGCAATGGAGCAATGTCTCTCGCCCATTGCCGACAGCCTTGATATCCGCTCCGTGGTTAATGAGATACATAGCCGCGTCCAACTTACGGCCTTCCAATGCATAGAACAACGGTGTATCGCCATATTTGATTTCATTGACTTTCATGACGTTTTCTTTTTTGGCATCGTCATCGTCAGGCATCTCCCTGCAATTCACGTCAACGCCCGTTGTTTCGATCAACCGCTGCATGCCGACGATGTTTCCCTCAAAGGCCAGCCGCCGCAGATACGCCTCGGCATTCGCCGTGGTCTTGTCCGTCTTCGGAAGGAATTTCGCGAGCTTCTGCGCCACGTCCAGCCTGCCATCTGCAATCGCCTCGAACATGGCTTCTTCATGCACCTTTTTATTTGTCAGTTCCTTGCAATGCTCCAGCATGAGCAAGGCGGCATCATATTTATTTTGTCCGATGGCATACACGATCGGCTGGCCGATGTTGACATCGGCGCCATGCTCCAACAGGCATTTCACGGATTCAATCCAAGAATCCCAGTCATCCTCCTCCCAACGCCATTGAATAACATCTTCCAATGGCGTAGATGCGTCTTCAGTCTTATGAAAATTGACATCCGCCCCCGCTTCAAAAAGGCGTTTTAGAAGCGATATGTATCTTTGCATTGCCAAGAATGTGACCATGGTCCGCCCATCGTCTGAAGATCGTTGCTCATTGATGTCGGCTCCATTTTTAAGCATAAAGTCCATTATTTTTTCATCTAAAGTCACACTATACCGTTCTCTCACGAACAAGGTCGGCTTGATATTGCCAATTTTCGCGCCATGGTCAATCAAGCAGTGGATGATCTCCTGTTTTTTGACGCCCGTACTATCGTTGCTTTCTATGTCTCTCCTTAGCTTGAATGCAAGTTCAAGCAACGAATTCCCGTCGCCGTCAACGGCGTTGACATCCGCGCCTTTCTCCACAAACTCCTTCACTTTTTGGGCATCCGACGCGAGCACGGCCTGCCGCAACGCACCGTCATTCACGACTGCCGTCGCATCGTCTTCCGTCTCGTCATGTTCGAGAATGTTCAGCACCATGTTCCGCTGCGTATGTCTGAACGCCAGCTCCAATGCCTTGTCCAGCAACGCCTTCCGTTCCTGTTTGTCATATAGCCCCAACAGCAGCCGAAACGCCGGCGGATTGCCTTCCGACGCCGCCACATCAATCGGTGTCTGCTTCATATTGTTGACGACGTCTTTATTCGCGCCTGCATCAAGAAGCCGCTTCAATATTGTCACATTGCCTGTTTTCGCCGCATAATGCAATGCAGTGAAACCATATTGTGATTTAGCGTGCACATCCGCGCCATGTTCCAGAAGGTATTCCGCCATATCCTGAAGATCAAGTTTTACCGCCGCCATCAACGGCGTCTCGCGATCGCCAATCTGTCTATTGACATCCGCGCCATTCTCAACCAGCCATTTGGCTGCATCCGGATGACCGTACGCAATCGCCATGAAAATCGGAGGCCAGAATGGCGATTTCCCATTCGGAGACGCGCCATGTTTTAGCAGTAACTTCATTGCTTCCAGACTGTTGGATTGAGCGGCGACTTCCATGGCCTCGTCCAGAATGTTCCGCCCGATTTTGGAACCGTCCAATTCCTTCATGACAAACAACAGATTCTCCATGTTGCCAGTAGCGCTCGAACCAATCACCAGATCCCAGGCGTATTGTTCACGAAGTTTGGCGACTTCGAATTTTCCCATCACCTCTTTCAGCAAATCAAGGCTTCCACGTGCGGCAATCGCATGAAATGACGACGGGGCATGGCCTTCCCATGACGACATGTTTCCACGCGTGACATCCGCTCCATGCTCGATCAGCCATCTGGCATTTTTCTCACGCGTCTCCTGCGGGACTTTATTATCTGGCGTGAACAAAGCATACAGAATCGTGCAGTTGTTCTTTGAAATAGGCTGATTGATGTCTTCGCCTTCGTCAAGCAATTTCTGAGCCATTTCCAAATCATTGTTGAAAACCGCCTGATTCAGAAAATGACGTCCTTTCCGATCCGCCCCATGCGCAACCAACCGTTTGATTTTCTGATAATTGCCATTTTGGATGGCGCAATCCAGCGGCGTGACCCCTTCGTCATTCTTCTTGTTCGGATCATATCCCGCCGCAAGTAGAATGTCAACGGCATCTGGATTCTCAACATAGTGCAAGGCCGTGTTTCCCGCCTGGGGCAGAGTTCCGTTTCCAATATCCAATGAAAGGACATATTTGAACACATCAAGATTGTTCTGCGCACTCTCGAGAAACAAATCCTTTCCAACTCTAAACGACAAAATCGCGCCTTTTTCAACAAGATACGTCACAATATCAAGCGTGGTTCGAACTGCAAAATAAAACGGCGGGACACATTTGTCCTCATTCACATTGATTTCCGCCCCATGATCAACAAGCAGTTTGACCATCTCCAAATTTCCTGACCTTATAGCATGATTGAGCGGTACATCATGTTTTGCATCCGGCATGTTGACATCGACCGCCCCTTGAAGTACTTCCAAGACTGCTTTCCTGTCATTATTCGTGATCGCATATTTCAGACGGCCATAGGAATCTTCAATGTAACCACGACCGAAGACTTCATACAGGCATTGAGGGTTTTGCTTGTACATTTCCCTGATCTTGACAAAATCGCGTTCTTTTATGGCCTGTTGCAAAGACGTTGGCTTAACGGCAAAAGGCTGACCGGCCGCCTGTTGCAGGCCCGTCAAAACTATAAGCGCCATCAATAAAAAATGGTTATAATGAATCATCGTCTTGTTCTCCATTGTTCTACGTTCCAATATCAACGGACGATTCCCGCAGGTTCGTTCGTGCTGCGATATCGTTTGACTTTTGGCGGCTCCGTATTTTCCATGCCCGGCCGATAGGAAATCTTTCCGGCGCGATGCAACCACGGCGGCACGGCCCGTTCGTTCTTCCACAATCCTTTTTTCTCCTGCCGCGCCTTCGCCGCGACAGTCTTCAGTTCCGGCGCGTCGCCGTCGGGATCGCCATACCATACAAGTCCTTCCTCCGCAAGGATTTTGTTTACCCACTTGCCATCGACGTAAATCTGCCCGAGCAGTTGCCCTTTCTGATCAAAATAACGGTGTTTGACGACGATTTCCTTTCCTTTCATCAACTCCGTCACCCGCGCCAACGCCTCCTTGAAATACGGCTGGCCGCGTTCGGGCGGTTCAACCGCCCCTAACGCCAATTGATGGACGATGCCGCGATCATCCGCGATGCGAAACGTCCGCGCATCTTTGAAATGCGTCACATGCGCACGCAGTTCCAGCCAATGTTCAGTCGGCTTCATGACATATTGCGCCGTTGCGTTCTGCGTCATCATCAGCATCGCCATGATGAACAATAAAATGGCCATTATCTTTAAACTCCTTGTATATAAAAGTATCTTTTTGTCAAATATATCCACCACAAGTGTAAAAGCAAAGCGACAAAAGCGACAGAAAGGACAAAAGTGACAGGGCATGACAGCCACTTACACATGAATGAAGCATCATTCCATCCTGTAAATGTTTTTTTTACTCATCACATCAATTGGACTTATGGTAAATTGCCCATACATTTTATATCAATCAAATCTAGCAAGCTTGTTTTTCATCAGAAAATCCAGAAAATCCAGAAAATCCAGAAAATCCAGAAAATCCAGAAAATCCAGAAAATCCAGAAAATCCAGAAAATCCAGAAAATCCAGAAAATCCAGAAAATCCAGAAAATCCAGAA
>JAFZIJ010000045.1 GCA_017554445.1 Victivallales bacterium | reverse complement strand
GTCGAGATTGTATCCATCGCCGTCACCATGCTGGCGATGCGTAGCAGAGAGCGTCACATCCGGAAGTTTATGCGATTCACGGATTTTGACAAGCATGTCGTATTTCTGTTTTTCGAGGCGGTTGTTGATGATGGTCTCCAAATTGTCGGAAGCAAACTCCAGATCGTTTTCTGGAACGATCGTCTGGACTTCGTAGGCGAAATCGCCTGTGATTTCCAACGGTTTCGCGACGTCGTAACCGATGAGTTCCTTCAGGGAATCAAGACCGTTGGCGATGGTTCGTTTGGCGGAGTTGACGGAAAGTTCGTTGTTCGGAATACGGAGCTCGGCTGTCAGAATATCCAACGGCTTTTCGCGCTCTTTCGTAATTAGGAGGTTCTGCTTGGCGTTTTCGAGAGCGCGTTGTTTGACGGTCAGCGACTGCTGCGCGCGGATAATTGTATAGTATGCAAGCGTGACATCGAGCACAAGCCTGCGCTGTGCGCGTTTCAGCGTATTCTGCGAAATCAGTTCATCGAGCTCGCTGGCTTTCAGATTGTATTTTGTTTCGAGAGCGGTACCGCCACCGAGAATTTGCTTGGAAATCTGGAAGGCAACCGTCGTGGTTTTATAGTCGTTATGCTCTGTTTCAGAACCAGTTGCGGTCGTCCTGAATTTGAATCCGTTCTGGAAATCCTTTTGGAGGCCGATGGTGGCTGAGTTGTTGTTGTCTGGACGGGCGAATGTATAGTTGTCGGATGCGGAAATCGACCAGTCGAAGGCGGCTTTTTCGATGATGGTCTGAAGCGTCTGCGAATTGGTGGAAAGCTTCTGCCGTTCAAGCGACGGCGAATGCTCCATGGCGTAGTCGATGCATTGCTGCAACGTCCATTTGGGCGTCTCTTCGGCGAGCAGGAGGGCAGGGAGGAGAAGGAAGGCCAGAAGTGATTTTTTCATTATGGATGATCCTTTTGCAAAGGGATGGAAATTATTCTGCACGAAGGGCTTCAACAGGATTCTTGTTGGCGGCCTGATAGGCGGGATAGATGCCGAAAATCAATCCTGTGGCGGTTGATGCGGCGACGGCGACAAGCAACAGCGTCAACGAGAAAACGACAGGCAGTTTCAGGAAACTGCATGTGATGACGACGACGGCCGCGGCGAGAATGACGCCGAAGACACCGCCCGTCACGGAAATGGTCATCGCTTCGGAAAGGAACTGCCGCATGATGTCCGCACGCGTCGCGCCGATGGCGCGGCGGATACCGATTTCGCGGATGCGCTCCGTCACGGAAGCGAGCATGATGTTCATGATGCCGATACCGCCGACGATGATGGAAATAGATGAAATACAAATGGTTAGAATATCAAGCAGGCGTTGCGACTGTTGCTTCTGCTTGAGGAGGTCCATGGGAATGACGAGATCGTAGTCGCTGACACCGGCGTGTGTCATGCCGAGAATGGCTTTGATGGAACGGCCAGCGTCCGCCAAATCGTCTTCCGTGTTCAATTGGAGTTGGATTTCGTCGAGTTCCGAACGGAGGTCCAGATAGGCGGTTCGCGTCAGAAGTGTCTCCATCGGAATGAGAATGTCATTGTTCGGATCGCTGACGGAAGTGGCTTCCAGCTCGTCCAAATCGATGGCTTTGTCAGCAAGAATACCGACGACGCGATATGGATTGCCGCCGAGCAGGACGATGTCGCCGAGCAAATCGGCTGGCGTTGACGTATGCGGAAGTTTTTCATTATCAATGGCATGCTTGAGAATCGCGCGGGCGATGCCACCGCCGAGAATCGTGCAGAGGCTGCTGTGTTGCTTGTCGCCGTAATCGAAGAAACGACCCGTTTGAAGCGCGAGATTGTTGACGGCGAGATAGTCGCCTTCAACGCCTAAGATTCTCGCGTTGATTGGGTTATGATCGTAAAGGGCGTTGAGTTTCACTTCGCGCAAGCAGGCGGCCTTGCCGATTTTCGGGATGCCCTGCCGAATGGCTTCCAAATCGCTTCTGCTCAATCCGCGGGAGCCGTGGATTCGCGTATCAACGAGGCGTTCGTTTTCGAACTGCTTATCGACGACTCGCACCAAATTGGCGCCGAGAGTGCGAATCTGGTCAGCCTGTTTCTGCTTGCTGCCAAGAGAGAACGATGACATGGCGATGACGGAGGAAACGCCGATGATGATACCGAGCATGGTCAAAAACGTGCGCATCTGGTGGGCGAGAAGGCCTTCCTTGATGCCGATGCGGAGTAGGTCGGAGATAGAGAGGCCGCCGCTTTGCGAGGCGTTGTCTTGATGAACGACAGGATTCGGATTGGATTTGCGGGAGCCCGTCACGTCTTCGATGATCTTGCCGTCGGAGAGGGTGATTTTGCGTGTGCCTTGATCCGCGAGCTTCGGATCATGGGTGACCATGATGATCGTATGTCCTTGTTCATTAAGGTCATAGAGAATCTGCATGATTTCGCGGGACGTTACGGAGTCGAGGTTGCCGGTCGGTTCGTCGGCGAGAAGGATATCCGGATCGGAAATCAAGGCGCGGGCGATGGCGATACGCTGCAACTGTCCGCCGGACAATTCTTTGGGATGATGGCGGAGGCGTTGTCCAAGGCCGAGTTTTTCGGCGAGAACTTTCGCTTTCTCCAAACGGACGGCCTTCGGCACGCCGCGGTAAACCAATGGCAGCGCGATGTTTTCGACGACGTTCAAGTCGTTGAGCAGATTGAACTGCTGGAAGACGAAGCCGATATGTTCGTTACGGAGATAGGAGAGCCGTTTGTCCGAGCAGTTCGTCATGCTCTGGCCGTTGATTTCCATGACGCCGTTTGTCGGAATGTCAAGCAATCCAAGCAGATGCATCAGCGTTGACTTGCCGGAGCCGGAGGAGCCGACGACCATGAGAAAGTCGCCGCGGCGGACTTCGAGATTGACGCCGTCAAGTGCGGCGACGATGTTGTCGCCCATCTTGTAGTGCCGTTCGAGCCCTGAGATGTGAATGACTGAATCCATTATCGTATATCCGGTGATTGGAGTTTGTTACAGTACGCCGTGCGTCGTCTGGATGAGCAGTGAGTCGCCTATGTTCAGGCCTTTTTTGACCTCGAAGTAGGTTTCATTGAAATAGGAGCCTTCGATGGCTTGGGTGGATTTGTCCGGAAGCTGGACGGTGAATTGGCCGTCTGAATTGTATTCGACGGCCGCACGCGGGATGAGAATGCCTTCCGGAGCGCGTTGGATGAAGATTTTGATGAGGGATGACATGCCCGGATGGAAGGTGATGCCTTCGCCGTCAAACGTGATGGCCGCGCTGAACATGGAGACTTCGGAATCGCCTGAAGCCATGGCGGTCGGATCGACGTGGTTGCGGTCTCGACCAATCGCGCCAAGCCGTTGGAGTTTTCCTTTGAAGATGTGGTTCGTGATGGCGGGCATCTCGAGTTCGACGTCCATGCCGTCCTTTAAATAATGGTAATCTGATTCATTGACGACGAGTTTGACGACCATATGTTTCGGATCGATGACGTCGCCGACGACGTCCTGCGGATTCTTTTCTTCACCGACGGCGACTTCGCGGAGTTGTCCGCCAGTCCGCCAGTCGCGGTATGTGCGAATTTTGAAAACGCCGTCCGTCGTCGCCTTGACGATGGCGCGGGAGCATTCCAGTTTGGAATGTTCCAGATTGTTGATGATGACTTTCTTGTTCAGTTTCTCCGCTTCGATTTGCGCCTTGATGTCGTTGATACGACGTTCCTTGTGCTTCTCGCGGCGTTCCATGTTGGAGCGCGCGCGTTTGACGGCCATGTTGAGTTCGACACGCCGTTCATCCGTCGCGCCTTTTCGCGTCAATTTGTTTTGCAGGAGGAGCTCTTCGAGTGTGGCTTTGGAATTTTCAAGCTTCTGTTCATAGGGTTCCAATGCGGAAGCGCTGATGTAGTCTTTTTTGAACAGGCGGAGCTCGCGGTCGTAGTTGTCCTGCGCGTCTTCCAGATTCAGTTTGGCGAGCTCCTCTTCGATTTCCATGATGCGGAGTTCGCGCGGCTTGGGTTCCGCAAGTTCCTCTTTCTCCTCGAGAATGGCGTGGTCCAGTTGCGCCTTGCGGAGGGCGATGGTCTGCGTCTCCTGGAAGTCAATCAGATCATACTGCGTATTGAGTTTGACGAGAGAGAGTTCGGACGTGTGGAGACTGGCCTCCTGGTTTTCGATGTTCTCCTTGGCGGTCGCGTCGTCGATCTGGAAAAGGATGTCGCCTTTCTTGACGATGGTGCCTTGCGGCATCATGTCCGTGATGCGTCCGTTGGTTCCGACGACGGCCGGAACGGTTTCCGCGCATTGGAGAATGCCGCGCGCCAGAATCGAACGGGAAGCTCCTTCGACAGGCTTTATAGTATAGGTATAGGATTCTATGGCCTCCTCCGTCTTCCGCCCTTTGATATACAACAGGAAGGCCGACAGCAGGAAGGCCAGTAGCAATATGATGGAGATGGTGATTTTTAAGTTCTTCATAATCGGTTACTTGGTGAAGGGGAAGAAGACTTCTCCGATAAGGCCTGGCTTGAGTTTGACATCCGTGCTGTGGATGCGGATACGGACGTTGAAGACAACCTCTCCCAACGGCTCGTGGGAGGAATACAGGCCAATCTGGCTGTCCTTTTTCGTCTTGTTCGTGAACAGGAGATCGACGCTTGTGACAACGCCCGGCAGATGCGCGTTGGTGAGCGACGGCACGCGAACTTCCACCTCCATGCCGTCCTTTATCTGCGAATAGTATTTTTCAGGCACTTCGACTTTCATTTCCATTTCGGAGAGATCCGGAATGGACATGATGTTGAAGCGCGGACCAACGGTGTTGCCGACGGCGATTTTCGCGAAGACGCTGCCGTTGCGTACTTTATTGTAGCAGATGATGCCGTCTGCCGGCGAATAGATGGTATGGTTGTCGCGTTCCTCCTTGCGGCGGCGGAGGCGCTGTTCGACTTCCTCCAGCCGCTGTTTCGTCTGTTCATATTCACGCTGCGCGGAGACATTGTCGAACTGGACGGTCTTGACGGCGAGTTCGTAGGTGTTTTCGGCGGATTTGAGATTCAGTCTGGCCTTGCTTCGAGCGATTTGAGTGGCGCCTTCGATTGCTTTGTCCAGATTGAGCTGCGCCTTTTCGAGATTGAGTTCCATTCGGCGTTGATTTCGTTTGAGCTTCTGAAGTTCCGCTGGCGACATCGTGGGCGTTTCACGAGCCTCTTCGCGATCAACCTTGCGTTTTGCGGACAAGAGATTGACTTTCGCGAGATCACGGTTCATCTCCGCCCGGTAGATTGGCAGCGGATTGAAGATTTCCAACGTGTTTTTGGCGGTCTGCCGCGCGATTTCCAACGTGTTCTTCGCCATTTTCAGCTTGAATTCGCCATTGATACGCGTGATTTCAACGTTCTTTTCCGCTTCTTCGCAGGAGGCGCGGACACTGGCGGCATTTGTCTCAATACGGTCGATCTGCTTCTGCCGCTCCTGCGGATCTAGCTTGGCGACGACGTCGCCTTTCTTGACGTAAGTCTCTTCGGGAACGAGCCATGTGACTTTCGGCCATGGCCACCAGCCAATCGGCGGGACGATGACGTCCGTTTTGCGGACGGGATCCAGTTCACCTGATGCGCTGAACCGTTTTTCCTCCTGCTGGTTTTCCATCACTTTGTTGACGAGCTTGCCGTGCATTGTGACGGTGCGGCCCTCCCACACGGGATCGTCCAAAACGAACCAACTGTTGACAGGCGTTCCCGAAACTTCCGTATAAACGCCTTCGAACGAAATGTAGTGTTTACCATCAATATAATGAACGAACTGCAACGGAACCGTCGGCCCTTCCAGCGGCTTGGAGGCTTTCAATTCGGCGGTTCCGACCATGCCCGGACGGAGCCATGAGGCCTCCTCCGTCTTTTGGATGATCAAATCGAAAACCTTCACGCCGAGCTTCTGCTCATCGCCCCAACCGGCGTTTTTCTTGTCTGCGATATCATGGGACAAGGTGCTGATGCTGCGAAGTTTGCAGACCAGCGGCTGTTGCAGGCGGCCGTTGAGGCGGACGATGACTTCATCACCGTCGTTGAAATACTTGCGGTCGGATTCATGGAGTTCCCCCTGGAAGCCGATGGTGCTCAAATCCGGAATTTCCATGAAGGCGAAATTCGGCCACATTTTCATGCCGACGGTCAGTTCTTCGTTGTCAACGCGATTATGGCTGACATAGCCGTCGATGGGCGCCTTGACTTCCGATTTCTGGATGTCATCCTGCTTCTCCTTGATTTCACGTTCCTTATGCTTCTTCTGGGAAGACGCGCCGACGCGCTGGATTTCGGAAATCTTCTTCTGCTCTTTGATTTCGAAAGCGAGTTTTTCGATTTCCAGCTTGCAGTTGTCGATTTCGAGACGCGTTGAATGGATGGAACCAGGCAGGTCGTAGGGCTCTTTCGTGGTCTGAAGTTCGCGATCCGCGAAGAGCTTCTTGATTTGGTTCTGCTGAAGCGTCTCTTCGTCCGCGTCCAATTCGGCGCGGGAGATCATGCCGCGTTTGAAACGGTCCTGCGCCTTGTCGTAGTCCTTCTGGGCGGCCTTCAAATTCAGGGCGGCGATACGCTGGCGGCCTTCGGCAATACGGACGTCATCCGGATTCGGTTCACTGAGGAGGCGGGCGAGCTTGGCTTCGGCGGTCTTGAGCTTGTCGTCCAGTTCGCCCATCTGGTCGTCCATATCGATATTGTTGTTTTCGATATTCGCGAGACGGCGTTGCAAGTTGGCGTCAATGACGGCTTCTTCAAGTAACTGCGAATCAAGATCGAATTGCGTATATTCCGTATTGAAGCGGGCGATGACTTGGTCTTTCTTGACCAATGTGCCGTCCGGTATGAGTTCGCTGAGCGGAAGCCAGCGGACTGGATTGTTGATTTTGGCGGACTTCTCCGTCATCGTCTTGACACGAATGGTGACGATGTACGGGAAGGACTGTTTTTGTATATTGTATGATTCATCGGCCTCCTGCGCCGCGAGAAGCAGTGCGAAGAAAGCGAAGCAGACTGTGATATGGCGAATCATGTGGGATGTCATCCGCTGTTATGGTGATATGGATTATCCAGAAGAAAGCGACGCATGTCGCGTTCCGTCTGTCATGCGATTGGATTGGCGGTTTAGAATGAAACGCCTCCTTGCGTCGTCACTACACGAAGGAGGCGACAATGTTAAAACGAACGTTTATTAAAAACTATTTGACAACAAGATTGATTAAACGGCCCGGAACGGCGATTTCCTTGACGATTGTCTTGCCGTCGATGTGCGGTTTGACTTCGGCGGCGGCTTTTGCGATGGCGAGGAGGCCGTCTTTGTCGGCGTCGGCGGGAACCATGATGCGGGCGCGCGGCTTGCCGTTGATCTGGACGACGATCTGGATTTCGTCCTGCTTCAGCTTGGCTTCGTCGTACTTCGGCCATGGCGCGTAGGCGAGCGTGTCGTTGTGGCCAAGACGTTGCCACAGCTCTTCGGCGATGTGCGGCGCCATGGGGGAGAGCAGGAGGACGAATGTCTCCATGGCCTTGCGGTTGCGTTTCGGCATCTTGGAGAATTCGTTGAGGAAGATCATCAGCTGGCTGATGGCGGTGTTGTAGCTGAGGGACTCGATGTCCTCCGTGACCTTCTTAATGGTCTGGTGGAGAAGGCGTTCCGCATCTTTGGAGAGCGGTTCGTCATTGACTTCGGGCAGGACGTCGCCTGTATTGACATCGATGATCATGCGCCACACGCGGTTGAGGAAACGGTTGACGCCATCGACGCCTTCCGTGTTCCACGGTTTGACTTCGCGCAACGGTCCCATGAACATTTCATAGAGGCGGAAGCTGTCCGCGCCGTACTTCTTGATGACGTCGTCCGGATTGACGACGTTCTTGAGGGATTTCGACATCTTGGCGGGAAGCTGCGTGAGCTCTTCGCCAGTTTCTTTATGGAAGTACTTGCCGTCACGTGCGTCAACGAGATCGTTGGGCACGAGCACGCCGCGTTGATCTTTATAGGAGAGGCCGAGAATCATGCCCTGATGGATAAGGCGTTTCCACGGCTCCGGATGGGAGACGAGGCCCAGATCGTAGAGGACTTTGTGCCAGAAGCGCGAATAGAGCAGATGGAGCACGGCGTGCTCCGCGCCGCCGACGTAGAGATCGACGGGCATCCAGTACTTTTCCTTTTCGGGATCCCACGCCTGCTTGTCGTTGTGCGGATCAATGTAACGCAGGTAATACCAGCAAGATCCAGCCCATTGCGGCATGGTGTTCGTCTCGCGTTTTCCTTTCTTGCCGGTCTTCGGATCCATATAGTTGAGCCATTCCGTGGCGCGGGCGAGCGGCGGCTCGCCGTCATCCGTCGGCTTGTAGTTTTCCATTTCGGGCAGGACGACGGGCAGTTCGGATTCATCGACGAGATGGATGGTGCCGTCTTCCATGTGGACGAGCGGGAAGGGTTCTCCCCAGTAGCGCTGACGGGAGAAGAGCCAGTCGCGCAGCTTGAAATTGACCGTCGGTGAACCGATGCCTTTCTTGTGCATCCATTCGGTGATGGCTTTCTTGGAATCGGCGACATGGAGTCCGTCGAGGGAGATTTCGTCGTTGGAGGAGTTCATGAGAACGCCGTCTTCCGTCCAGCAGGCCTTGCCCGCGAGAACGTCTTCGACTTTCACGCCGGCGGCTTCGCAGGCCTTCGGATCAGGCGTCATGATGCAGATGATGGGCAGGTTGAATTTCGTGGCGAAATCAAAGTCGCGTGTATCATGCGCAGGAACGGCCATGATGGCGCCCGTGCCGTAACTGACGAGCACGTAGTCGGAGATCCAAATCGGAATCTTGACGTGGTTGACAGGATTGATCGCGTAGGCTCCCGTGAATTCGCCGGTCTTCTCTTTCGTGTCTTCCGTACGGGCGAGATCAGATTTCGTACGGGTGATTTCTACATATTTGTCAACAGCCGCTTTACGATCTGGCGTGGTGATTTTGGAGACGAGCGGATGTTCGGGGGCGAGCACCATGTAGGTGGCGCCGAACAGCGTGTCCGGACGGGTCGTATATACGCGAATTGTTTCGTCGGAATCCGCGACTTTGAAATCGACTTCGGCGCCAGTGGAGCGGCCGATCCAGTTCTTCTGCATTTCCTTCGTGCCTTCCGGCCAGTCGAGCCCGTCAATGCCGTCGAGTAGCTGCTGCGCGTAGTCCGTGATTTTGAGGACCCACTGGCGGATGGGCTTGCGGATGACGGGGAAGTTGCCGACTTCAGAACGGCCATTGATGACCTCTTCGTTGGCGAGAACGGTGCCGAGCGCGGGGCACCAGTTCACAGGCTCATGCGATTCATAGGCGAGGCCTTTTTCATAGAGTTTGGAGAAAATCCATTGCGTCCATTTGTAATAGCCTGGATCCGTGGTGTTTATTTCGCGATCCCAGTCGAAGGAGAAGCCGAACATTTCCAGCTGCTTCTTGAACGTCGCGACGTTTTTGGCGGTGGTGATGGCGGGATGCGTTCCCGTCTTGATGGCGTACTGTTCGGCGGGCAGGCCGAAGGCGTCCCATCCCATTGTGTGGAGGACGTTGAAGCCGTTCATGCGTTTGAAACGGCACCAGATATCCGTCGCCGTGTAGCCTTCCGGATGGCCGACGTGGAGGCCGGCGCCGGACGGATAGGGGAACATGTCGAGTACATAGAGTTTTTCCCGCGTCTTGTCGCAGTCCACGGCCTTGAAGGTCTTGTTTTCCTTCCAGAAGGCCTGCCATTTGGGTTCAATTTCAGCGGGGGAGTAGGTGTTGGGACGAGTGGTCATGGTTCTTTTCTTTCGGTTATTTGATTTTTACTGTATGGTTCGGTTCGGGCGGCAGGACGCCTTTGAGGCGGAGGCCGTGGATGTATTCTTGTTCGAGAATGTTCGCCATGCGATGCCAGTCGAAGAGGTCGGCGACGCGTTCTTTCGCTTTTTGGCCGACTTCGTAGCGGCGTTGGCTGTTGCGGATGAGAACGTTGATGTTCTGGACGAGATTTTCCGTGTCATGCGGATTGATAAGATAGCCCGTCGTGCCGCTGGAGATGACCTCCGGCGTGCCGTCGAGCGGATACGCGATGACGGGCTTGCCCGCGGCCATGCCCTGCACGACGCTGCGCGGCAAGCCCTCTCGCAAGGAGAGATGCACAAGTATGTCCATCAGCGCGATATAGCGGCAGACTTCCGACGGCGGGACAAGCCCCGTGAAGATGAAATTCTTCTGCAGGCCCATCTGGGCGATCTGCGCTTCGAATTTCGGGCGGAGGATGCCGTCGCCGACGAGGAGAAAGCGGATTTCCGGATTGGCGGCGACGAGCTGCGGCGCCGCCTTCAATAAATCGTCATGGCCTTTCAGTTCGAAGAGCCGCGCGACTTTTCCAACGACTGGCGCGCCTTCCGGAATGCCGAGGCTTTGCCGCAATTCGTTTTCCGGCTGCGCGTTCATGAACGCTTCCAGATGCATGCCGGAATAGACGACTTTGAATTTGTTCTCCGGTGCGACATGCGCCTTGACGCATTGATCGACCATCGCCTTTGCGACGGCGAAAATTTTGTCGCATTTTTTTGCGGCGTATCGTTCCATGAGGATGTAAATCGCGTTGGACACGAAGTTTTGGTATTTATGGAACGGAAGGCCATGGACCGTGTGGACGATGAACGGCACGCCCGCCGTCTTCGCGGCGATACGGCCGATGATGCCCGCCTTGGAGGCATGCGTGTGGACGATCTCGAATTTCTCTTGCTTGAAGAATTCGATGAGCTTCTTCTTGGCCTTCAAATCGTTGGACGGGCTGATCTGGCGGACAAGCTCCGGAAACACGACGACGCGCAGCCCGTCGGGAACGCCTTGTTTGAGGAGTTCGCCTTCCGGGCCTGGCGACGGCCCCGTTACGAGCGTGACGTCATGGCCTTTTTCAAGATGGCCTTGGCATGTCAGAAGCGTGTTTTCCTGCGCGCCGCCGACAATCATCCGCGTGATCACATGGCAGATTTTCATGTTTTTTAAAAAAGAGACGAAAGGGACAAAAAGGACAAAAGGGACGGATTAACGGACTGTGGCGAGGGCTTTGGCAAGCTGATCCGGGCAGGAGGACGCCTTGTTGCCGCAAATGATGCCGCCGAGACGTTTGATGACCTCTTCGCGCTTCATGCCTTTGACAAGAGCCGCGATACCGAGATGATTGCCCGGGCAGCCGCCTGTGAAGACGACGGATTCAACGGTGTCGTCGTCGTTGAGGACGACGTCGATGGCGGTGGCGCAGATGCCGATGGAGTCGTAATGGATCTTTTTCATGGTGGTGTCTCCGTAAAAAGGTGAAAAAAAAGTCAATTGTCAAACACTTATTATAATATAAAGTAAAAAAAAGACAAGAAAACAGCGTGCGAGTTGGGATTTGTCGTTTTGTGGATTATGTTTTAAAATTGACAAGTTGTTTGTCTGAAAGAAAAACTCATAACAAGGAGACTCGAATGAGAAAAGTCATGTTGATGTTATGCCTGGTGGCAGGCGTTCTGGCGGCGGACGACCGCGCGGAAATTCTGGAAGGCGTGAAAGTGATCAATGCGAAGCAGGGCACGCTGCCCGGCTCTGTGCTGTGCGTTAAGGAGGAGGCGTTCCCGCTGGTGGCGGGCAATGCGGACGGCGCATTGATGCCAGTCGCGTCCGCGGCGCGTTATGGCCGTGGAAAAATCGTGGCGGTTGGCCATCCGTCGTTCTATTCGGCTGATTCGCTGAAACTTGCGGATACGGAGAAATTCGTGCGAAATGCCTTGCAATGGCTGGGCGGCGGGCAGATCGGCATCTACAGCTACAATGAAGCAATCAGCGGAATTTCCTCTCTGGACGGTTTGGCGGTGAAAACGGTCAACACCATTGATGAAATCAAAGACTGCCAAGTTCTTGTGGTTTATCCGGATAGCATGAAGAATGTGGATGAGCTTGAAGTCCTGCGCCAGTTCATTCTGGACGGCGGCGGCGTGCTCACGTCCGGTATCGGCTGGGGCTGGAAGCAGATCACGAACAAGAACCTTCAGACGGAAAATTACTTCAACAAACTGTTCGGGCCGGCCGGTCTGCTGGTGGATGACAGCTTTGTAAACCGCCCGAATTCAGAGGGATATCCCGTCGCGGCGGAGTTGCCTGAAGAATTGAATGTCGCCAAGGCGCTGGCCTTCGCGAAGGATCTGGACGCCAAATTGAAACTGGTGAACAAGACGTTGACGACGGCTCGCACCGTGATGGCGGATGATGGTTCGGATCTCGCAAAAGATTTCGATGCGTTGATTGCCAGAGGCAATCGCGGAGCACCGAGCATGAACAGCCCGTGGCGGACTGCTGATTTGGTCAAACGCCTTGCGGCCATTGACTTTACGAAGAATTGGCAGGCGAATCCGCTTGGCGAATACAAGGCCCATCCGGGTGCGCGCAACTATCCGGGCATGCCGCCGAAAGACAGCCCGCGCGTCGCTGAAAAGATTGTGACAATTGATCTGACTGTTCCGCGTTGGCACAGCACGGGCCTGTTCGCCGTCGCCGGCGAGCCGTTGACGGTGACGATTCCGGAAGGCATGCAGGGCCTCCGCCTGAGAATCGGCACGACGACCTGCAACAACACACGCCACGACCATTGGGAACGCATGCCGAAGGTCGATATGGAAATTCCGCTTGTGCAGAGAACAACGACCGTTACAAGCCCCTTTGGCGGACTTGTTTACATCGTCGTTCCGCAGGAAAAGGCCGCTCCGAAGACGCCCGCCGGCTCCACGATGGACGGCAAGATCGACGTGACGTTCGAGAACGCCTGCGCGGCGGTCTGGTTCGTTGTCGGTCGCGACAGTCTGGATGATTGGCGTCGCATGTTGGCGGAATGCCCCGCCCCGCGCGGCGAAATCGAAAGCGACAAGGTGATCCTGTCCGTCAAGAAGGAAGATCTGCTGGAAATCAAAGACAAGGATCCGAACGAACTGATGAAAGTTTGGGCCACCGTGGCGGATCTGGACGCGACGTTGACGGACATCCCGCTCGACCGCAAGTCACCCGAACGCTTCTGCATGGACGATCAGCTCTGCGCGGGCTACATGCACGCCGGTTATCCGATTATGCTTCCAACCCATACGGCCAAGCAGTTGCTTGACGCCGAATGGCTCCGTACGAAGGGCGACTGGGGCTTCTTCCATGAAATCGGCCACAACCATCAGAACTACGACTGGACGTTTGACGGCACGGGCGAAGTGACGGTCAATTTCTTCACGCTGTATGTCATGGAGAAAATGTGCGGAATCGCGCCGCGCCAAGGTCGCATGACCATCAAGCAGGGCGAAGACATGGTGAAGCGCTGGAAGGAAAAAGGCCAGACGTATGATCAGTGGAAGAGCGATCCGTTCCTCGCGTTGGAAATGTTTGTCCGCCTGCAGGTTGCATATGGCTGGGAGCCGTTCGAGAAGATGTTTAAGGAATACCGCACGTTGTCTGACGACGAACGTCCGAAGAACGACAACCAGAAGCGCGACCAGTGGGTCATCCGCTTCTCTCGCTTCACGAACGCGAACATCGCGTCGGTCTTCGACGCATGGAAGGTTCCGATCAGCGAAGACGCCCGCAAGGCCTGCGCGAACTATCCCGCGGCCGCGGAATCCATCTTCGTCGGACTGTAAGTTTATCGGTTGATTGAGATGAAAAAATGGCGGCCGCCCTTCGAAAAGGGTAGCCGCCATTTTTTTGTGGAAACTACGTGTCGTCAAGACTCTAGGAGGCTTGGCTACACAAAGGTTTCATTACTTCTGGTTGACGATGATGCCGTCGCCGTTGACAGCGCTCTCGATGGAGACGCCGAAGAAGGTGTTGTACCAGATTTTGCCATTGTTGTCGCCGCTGGGCGTACGGATGGAACCACAGCTGGTGAGAGCCAGAACGAGAGCGGTGGCGGCGGCGAGCAGAGCGAATTTCTTCATGATTTTCTCCTATTGTTGATTGGTTTCATGCATGCGGGATTGACATGCATTGAAAAACAAATAATTCCATTTTTTTTATAGTCAAGTCATGAGCATGGTTTTTTTTATGTGTACATGGTTTTATGGCTGTCGATCTTCATGATTGGACAAATTCGAAGCTCCGCCGTCCTGCTGAATGTAGCAACTGTGTCTCGCCAAGGAGGTCCCGCCTGCGGGGAAGGATGTACCGCCTGCGGGAAAGGATGTACCGCCTGCGGGAAAGGAGATCCCGCTTCTCACGCCAAAACTTTTCCTGACAATAGATGCGAGACGTGATTACAACAACATTAATCAATTTTCAGGAATACTTGAGAAAGTGTTTGTCATTCAGATACTTACGCTGCTGGTCCTGCAAATGCCGTTCTGTCTCATTTTCCATAAGATTCTGGAAATAAGTGACATGGATGAAAATGACCTTTATGACTTTCTGTGATTTTTTATGATAGTATATGATTCTCTATGATAATGAAAAGAATTTCTTGAATATTCATTTCACCGTGCTATAGTCTGTTTTTGTCAATTGATTCGTTTGTTATTCTTGAAAAATGAATTATACTATAAACAGTCGGTGGATTCATGGGCAGAAAAGACATGGCGGCGAAGGCGTTTGTAGCGACGGCGTCTCCGCCGTTGTTGCTCGTCACGTTTAAGCCGTTGTCATTTGTAAGTAAACGCGACAAAATAACAAACGTAATGTTGCTATATGCGACGCATGCCGTCAACGGCGAGACGCCGTCGTTACTGCGGACGCAGGACGACGACGGGGAGATGCTGCGGAGGGCGCGCGAGGACCCGCTGTTCCGCGACGCGCCGTCGGTGCTGTACCGTGCGTTCAATCAATTGACGGGGGCCGGTCTGACGGTCCCAAGACAGAAGGAGCATAACGACATGTGTCTTGCAAT